>JAFTHR010000061.1 GCA_017457345.1 Clostridia bacterium
CAAGGAATCGTGCAAGCAGGGCACGTGGCGGAAGTGACGTCGCAACATATGAGCGCCGGAAAAACTGACGCGGAGTGGGCTGCGGAACTAGACGTCGCTATGGCGGGATATACCACCGAGCAATGCGCTATGTACTACGATAAAGTGACCGATTTCTCCGATTCTACCTACGAAGATAATCTTGTAAAACTCGGCAGATTAGATTTAGATTCTCCCGCTTCGATTAACTTATACGCATCATCTTTTGAAAACAAAGACTTAATCGTTGCGGAGATCGATAGATACAACGCTTCCGTTTCGGAAGAGCAAAAAATCGACTATACCGATTATATGGGCTTGTTGATGTCTTCGATTACGCAAATTATTGATGCAATCACCTACGTGCTTATTGCGTTCGTTTCTATCTCGCTCGTGGTGTCTTCTATTATGATCGGGGTAATCACCTTAATTTCGGTGCAAGAGCGGACGAAGGAAATCGGTATTTTGCGTGCAATCGGTGCTTCCAAGAGAGACGTTTCGAGTATGTTCAACGCTGAAACGATTATTATCGGTTTTGCGTCGGGCTTGTTGGGGGTAGGCGTCACCTGCTTATTATGTTTGCCGATCAACTTAATTTTGCGTGCGCTTACGGGCGTTGCCGCGCTCAAAGCGGTGTTGCCGTTCGGGGCAGCGGCGATCTTGGTGGGGATTAGCATTTTGCTCACGCTTGTGGCGGGCATAATTCCTTCGAGAAGTGCGGCGAAGAAAGATCCGGTGGTGGCACTTCGCACGGAATAAGAAAGAGAAACCCGTTTTTGGGCGAGTTTTTAAACGAAAGAAACATTGCAATGGAGAAAATATGGCTAAAAAAGTATTGATTTTATCGGGTAGTCCCCGTAAAGGCGGCAATTCGGATGTATTGTGCAACGAGTTTATGCGCGGCGCGCTTGAAGCGGGCAACGAAGTGGAGAAAATCCGCGTAGCAGAAAAGAATATCGGGTTTTGCACGGGTTGCTACGCCTGCAAAAAAACGGGCGTTTGCGCAATAAAAGACGATATGGCGGAAGTACTCCAAAAAATGATTGATGCCGAAGTAATCGTGTTGGCGAGCCCCGTCTATTTCTATTCAATTTGCGCGCAGTTAAAGGCGGTTATTGATAGAACGGTGGCGCGTTGGTTAGAAGTAAAAGATAAAGAGTTTTACTATATCGTGACGGCGGCAGACGAAGAACTTTCTTCCGCAGAAACCACGTTGGCTTGTTTTAGGGGGTACGCCGATTGCGTGGAAGGCGCAAAGGAAATGGGCGTAATCTGCGGTATGGGCAACTACGAAAAAGGCGAAGTACTTGAAAAACCCGTAATGGTAGAAGCCTACCAAATGGGCAAGAAAATTTTATAAAAAAAGGAAATATCCAACGGGGTATCGACGTTGCGATATGGCTAAAAAATTAGGAGAAGATGATGATGAGTAAAAAATTTCACTTAAGAATTGAAGAACCGGTAGTAGTGGCGCACGGAGAAGTTGGGGATAACGCATGGGGACATACGCAATTTCCACACCTTGAATACACAACGGAAGGGATCGTTTGCAGTTGGGATTATAGCAACGATACGATCGACTACGACGGGATCTCTTATAAGAGATATTCCAAAGATAACGGTAAAACGTGGGACAGCGAAAAAGGTTCGTGCCGTACTCAATATCAAGTGATGAAAAACGGCAAGCAGTTTAAAGGTTTTTTGGCGAAAGGCGCGCATAAAGTTGACTACTTAAAAAAATACACGCCCGTTTATATTTCCCCTGCCAAATACTCAAAAGGCACCTATTTCTTTGCAGAAGATATTATTGAAGATGCCGATAAAAAGGTTTTTGCGATCGAGGTTGATGAAAACGGCAACGAAAATGTGTTTGAATGCAAAGTCAACTGGCCCTATCAAGTTTTGGGCGAACTCTTTGGGTTAGTTTATCCTATCACAATGCTTTTTGCTTTGTGCAATAAATGCGGATTGTTGCAAATAGACGGAGATATGTATTTTGTTTTGTATGCGCCGGGCTTTGATGCAGAAGCAAATAGCCGAGAAGGCGCTATGCGAAAGTATATGGATAAATCCGGTATTTACGTATTTAAGTCCACCGATTGCGCGCGTACTTGGAATTACCTTTCGCAAATTCACGTAGGCGAAGATGAGTGGGTAGACGATCCGGAATTCGAGGGCTTCGATGAGCCTATGATGGAGAGAATGTCGGATGGCTCGGTCGTTATGTTAATTAGAACGGGCGCAGGTCTACCGTCTTATATCGTGCGTTCAACCGACAACTGTAAAACCTGGTCTAAGCCGAAAAAATTCGACGATATCGGTGTTTTCCCGCAAATTTGCAGGCTTGATTGCGGGGTAGTTTTATCGTCGTACGGACGCCCGGGATTAAGGGTAAGAGCAACTTCCGATCCAACGGGATTAGAATGGGAAGAGCCTATTTCTATACCGTTTTCAAACCCGAACGAATATCTAATGTCCTGTTCGTATACTTCGATTTTGCCGTTGAGCGATCGAGAGGCTTTGATGAGTTATAGCGATTTTTACTATCCTAATCCCAAAGGGATTCCGGTAAAAACGATTTTGGTTAGGAAAATAACCGTGGTGTTTGAAGAATAACGTTCGTTTTGGTGATAATAAAAACACGCCCACAAGGCGTGTTTTTTTGCGCAGAGAAGAGGATTCTCGCCTTTAGCGGCGCGCCCCGCTCGGCAATTATCAATTGCCGACTTTGCGGTTGAGTAGGTTATAGCAATTACCTTATTGCGCAAAGCAAACCACTCCCGTGGTTTGGCTCCTACCCTCGAATCCTCTTCTGGGGACGGAACACAAAAAAATAAGAAGAACGGAAAATCGTTCTTCTTATTTTTGGCGCAGAGAAGAGGATTCTCGCCTTTAGCGGCGCGCCCCGCCCGGCAATTACCAATTGCCGACTTTGCGGTTGAGTAGGTTATAGCAATTACCTTATTGCGCAAAGCAAACCACTCCCGTGGTTTGGCTCCTACCCTCGAATC
>JAFTHR010000062.1 GCA_017457345.1 Clostridia bacterium
AGTTCGTGCTCTTAATCCTGGGCAACATCCCTTGAATTTGCCCGCCGTAAAGCATTCCCATTAGGGTTGTTTCAATCACGTCGCTTTTATGATGTCCAAGCGCAATTTTATTGCAACCGAGTTCCTTGGCTTTGGCGTATAAATGACCACGGCGCATCCGCGCACAAAGGTAGCAAGGAGACTCCCCCGCAAGCGCATCTGCCGTTTCAAAAATCTCGCTATTAAAAATCTCTAACGGAATCCCCAAAATTTCGGCGTTCTCTTCAGTTTTTTTTCGATTTTCGGCGTTGTAGCCAGGATCCATTGCCAAAAAAACAAGGTCGAACGGCACTTCGGAATGCCTATGTAATTCCTGCATTAATTTGGCAAGAATCATACTGTCCTTTCCGCCCGAAATACACACCGCAATTTTATCGTTCGGCTGAATTAATTGATATTTTTTTATAGCCAAAACGAAAGGAGACCAAAGCCCTTTTCGGTAGGTTTTTATGATCGAACGCTCGATTTTTTGCAATCTCGTTAATTCTTTCGGCATACTTTTCCTCACCTATGTATTATAACAAATCTTTCTTTCGCCGTCAAGTATTATCGAACGATAAGCAACTTGTCTTTTGCACGCGTAATAGCGGTATAAAGCCATTTATTTCGCTCTTCGCCAAACGCCCCGGACTCATCAAACACCACCACGAAATCGAACTCCGATCCCTGCGCTTTATGGCAGGTGATTGCATACGCAAACTCAAACCGACAAATCGGCTCGTCCGCTACCGCCTTTACCCTTTTTAGAAGCGACTTGTTCCGCTCGTGCACAACTTCTCCGTTCTCTAAAATTACCGCACGATCGTTGTAGCCGTGCGCGTACGCGCCTTGCGTGAACAACGCCGTATCAAACGGGACGGTCATTTCGCACGGGAATAAGTCTGGAGAAAACTCCATTAAACCGATTAAATCCATCCCGTCCCGCGCGTTCTTTGCTTTGCCGATTATGCCGTTTACAAGGTGAAAACGCTCTTCGTTATCGAGCGGTTTTTCCCAGTTATTTACCGTACAAATCACCTTTTCGCCGTCGGTCGGCAATAAATTTTCTTCCGCTATTCCAAGGTAGCGGCGCATTTCTTCGTTTAATTGCGCCCGCGTTTTATTCGTGCCGCAAATAATTTGATCTGCCTTTAACATAATGCGTTGGCGTTCTGCGCCTATGAACTTACGCCGCGGCATAACCACCACCTTATCGCCATACCGTCCGTACGGAATCGTTTTCCCTTCCCGAGCCATCGTGGCAATCTCTACGATCGGATTATCCGCTTCCTGCCGCACGATTTGCGTAAGCGTATAACTCGCTTGCGCAAGGAGCGGACACTCCCCGTTGACGGGCGGCAACTGCGCGTTATCACCGCAAAATAGGCATTTCACACCAAATCCAAGCAGATCGCGCAAAATTTCTTCGTTGACCATGGACGTTTCGTCTACTACGATAAGCCGAATACTATCTTCAATAGAGTTTCGCTTTTTAAAAACGAGTTTACCATTATTGATAATTACCCCGTCTTCATCCACTTCGAACTCTTCTTTTTCACGGTAATAAATAAGCCCGTGAATGGTGCCTGCTACCGTACCGTTGCGAATTAAAACGGAAGCGGCTTTCCCCGTAGGGGAAACA
>JAFTHR010000063.1 GCA_017457345.1 Clostridia bacterium
ACGGAAGTTCGAGTAATTTCCGCTCATCGCACTCCTACGGAAGCGCATGAATTCGCGGCGAACGCGAAAGCGAACGGCGTGGAAGTAATTATCTGTGCGGCAGGGAAAGCGGCGCACCTTGGCGGTGTTATCGCGGCGTTTACCACTCTTCCCGTAATCGGTTTACCCGTAAAAACGGATATGATGGGTGGGCTGGATAGTCTGCTTTCTATCGTGCAAATGCCTTCGGGGATTCCCGTGGCAACGGTAGGTGTAAACGGCGGTGAAAACGCGGGGCTCTTGGCTCTTCAAATTCTTGCCGTAAAATATCCCGAAATTGATTGTGGGCTCGTGGAATACAAAAAAGCAATGCAAGATAAAATCAACGCTGACGATAAAGCGTTGCAAGAGACACTTTAATAAATAGGAGAAAATATGGCAGTATTTGGTATTTTCGGTTTAAAAACGGAAGACGTTGCCGCAAGCACGTACTACGGTTTGTACGCCTTGCAACATAGAGGGCAGGCAAGTTGCGGTATCGTGGTGAACGACGACGGGGTTTTCCACGGTTATAAGGATTCCGGTATCGTAAACGAAGTGTTTACCCATCAAGTTTTAAAGGGCTTAGGGCTTGGGCAAATGGCGGTTGGGAACGTGCGCTATGGTACTTCGGGGTCGAAAGATCGCATCATCGCCGAGCCGGTGGTGGTCAACCACAGCAAGGGTAAAATGGCTATTTCGATGGACGGACAGCTTGTAAACGGTGCGGATCTTAAAAACGAAATGGAACTCAAAGGTTCTATTTTTCACACGAGCAACGATGCGGAAATCATTTCCGCCGTCATCATTATGGAGCGTATCAATTCCGGCTCGATTGAAGAAGCGGTTTGCAAGGCAATGGATAAACTCAAAGGCGCGTATTCGCTTGTGATTATGTCCCCGCAAAAACTCATTGCGGCGCGCGATCAAAACGGACTTCATCCCTTGTGCTACGGCTTGCGGGACGACGGGGAGTACGTGGTAGCAAGCGAAACGTGTGCGCTTAATTCGGTAGGCGCAACCTTCGTAAGAGAAGTTGAGCCTGGTGAAATCGTGGTGTTCACGAAAGAAGGCGTTCGCTCTTTGCGTACCCATTGCGATAAAAAGCCTGAGCGGCTCTGCGTGTTCGAGTACATTTATACGTCTCGTCCGGATTCCGTTATCCGTGATTGCTCGGTGCACCTTGCTAGAAAGCGCGCAGGTGCTTTCCTGGCTAAGGCGCATCCTGTGGAGGCAGACGTCGTTATCGGCGCGCCCGATTCGGGGATAGACGCGGCAATCGGCTACGCAGAAGAATCGGGTATTCCTTACGGGTTAGGGCTCACGAAGAATAAATATATCGGTAGAACATTCATTGATCCCGGGCAGAGCGCACGAGAAGACAAGGTAAAAATTAAATTAAACCCCATAGCCGAAACGGTGCGGGATAAACGCGTAATTTTGGTGGACGACTCTATCGTTCGCGGAACGACCTGCGTTCGCGTTGTGAAACTTTTGCGTGATGCGGGTGCGAAAGAAATCCACATCCGTTCGTCCGCTCCGGCGTTTATGAACCCTTGTTATTACGGGACGGATATCGGCTCGCGTGACGAGTTGATTGCGTGCAAGTACACGCCCGAAGAGATGGCAAAATTATTCGGTGCGGATTC
>JAFTHR010000064.1 GCA_017457345.1 Clostridia bacterium
AAAGCGGAGCGAAAAGTTTTCAATGAGTTGCCCCATATAGGATAACGGTTTGGTGGAATACACAATCCCTTCGGCAACGCCTGCTTTGGGGGATGTGAATACTTCTTCGGTAGGGATATTCGGATTAAACACTCTCCCGGAAAGGGTTTTTTCGTTCCCGCCGCAGAAAATACCGTCTTCATTCAATCCTACGCGGATATCCGTGCCGTTTCCGCTCGTATATTCAAGGTATTTGAGCTTTAAGGAATTAAGATATGCACAGCGCCCGTCTAAATCGGCGTTGTGTTTCTCCCACGCCGCAATCGGATCTGCGCCGTTTGCACGCGAAGATTCTAAAATTACTTCCCACATTTTTTCAACCGCTTTTTTCGTGGAAAGTTCTGGGAATACTCGCTTTGCCCACGCCTCTCCGGGCACGGCGGCAAGACACCATTGATGCTTGTTTTCCATTGCCAAACGGAAAGGTTTAACGTGCGGATAAAGCGCGCGTTGTGCCGAAGTCATTTTATCGTGATCTACGTCCTTTAACCCGTCTGGATCTTCCGATTCAATGAATAATCGACAAGCCAACTTGTCTGCTTTATATTCTCACTTCGCCTTTTCGAACGAGCGGAATTCGCAAAGAGTTTCCTTCGTTCTATATTTATAGTTGAGTTTCGCAATCGGTTGGTGAGACCATTCCACGAACACTTCTTTCGCGCCCGCTTTATAGCATTCTTCCACCACGTATTCCACAAACTTAGGCTGATCAAGCCCCGCCGCAATGAATACCGTTTGCCCTTTCTTTATGTTCAACCCCGTTTTCGCGATTAATTTTGCATAGCGTTTTAATTGTCTTACGTTCATTTTTTTCCTCTTTTAACCGATTAAATCGTAGTTTATCGTTTGATAAAACAGTTTTCTAATTTCTTCGTCTTCTTTCGTGATAGCCAAAATCCACATCAGTTTCGTGATGATGCTCTCGTAGGTCATTGCATAACTTTCCAGCAAATCGAAACGATTTTTCAGCCCTCGCCCCACGCGGTAGATTTCCATATCACTCCCTTCGTGTTGGACTTGCGTGGTCACCACAAGCGTTTTGCCTTTCCCTTCGTAGCGCGCGATGGCAGAATAATAATCGTACCCCTCGCCGTCTGGCACGCCGCCCGTCCCGTAGCCTGAAAGCACCACGGCGTCGTTATACTGAAAATAAGCGTCTATGAGTTCACAAGGCATCCCGGGCGTTAAACTAATAAGCCCTACTTTTTTATTTAACGATAAATAAAATTCGGGCTCTTTTTGTTTCGGCGTGGTGATATAATTTACAATCTTCCCGTCTCGCAAGGTTGCAAGCACGGGAAAATCCACGCTCTCGAAAGCATCAAAACTCTTGGTTTTTACTTTTTTAGCGCGCGTACCAACGATTACTTTGCCTTGGAATACAATCGTCACGTCGCTTGCGTACTCGCTCGTTGCATATAAAAACGCATCACGCAAATTCACGCGCCCGTCGGTATCCGAACCGTCGATCGGTTTTTGCGCGCCCGTCAACACAATCGGCTTTGGAGAGTGCTGCACCATATACGAAAGCATTGCCGCCGTATATGCAAGCGTATCCGTGCCGTGGCAAATCACAAACCCGTCGTAATCGTTATAATTATCGCGGATCGTGGTGGCGAGCATTACCCAATGTTCGGGGGTGACGTTCGTGCTATCGATATTATAAATTTGCACGGCGTTTACTTT
>JAFTHR010000065.1 GCA_017457345.1 Clostridia bacterium
AACTTGCAACACGTCTTCGAATTTGTTATGTTTTTCAAGCGCGTGCTCAATGTCGGTATAACTTACTTGCTTACAATTGCATACCATATAGTTTTCCATTTTTTTATTCTCCTTTTATCGTTCTTTCGTTTTTAACGAAAGATATTATTTTGCCGTTATTATAGCATACTTTCAAAGGGATTTCAAGGGGTTTTATGAAATTCCCAAACGCTTTTTCCCTTGTTTTTATTGCAAAATTTGTTCTGCGTAGCGGACGGATTCCATTGCATCCTTCGCGTACTTATCCGCACCGATTTTCGCGGCGTATTCTTCCGTTAACACCGCGCCACCAACCATCACTTTGCACCAAGGCGCTTCTTTTCGCAAGCGCGCAATCGTCTGTTCCATAAAAGGAACGGTCGTAGTCATCAACGCACTCAATCCCACGAGCGGCGCGTGCAAACGAACGGTTTCTAAAACGACTGTTTGAACGGGTACGTCCTTGCCCAAATCGCGCACGTCAAACCCGTAATTTTCTAAAAGTAGTTTCACGATATTTTTCCCTATATCGTGGATATCGCCGGAAACGGTAGCAAGTACGATCGGTCCTTTCACCGCCTTTTCGCTAGTGCTAGAAAGTGCTTTTTTCACTTCTTCAAAAGCCGACTTTGCCGCTTCCGCACTCATTAAAAGTTGGGGCAAATATAGCGTTTTTTTCTCAAACCCTTCTCCCACCGCATTGAGCGCAGGGATAATCTCTTCGTTCACGATTTCTAGCGGTTTTTTGCTTTCAAGCAAGCGCTTGGTTTCTTCCGCCGCCTGTTCTTTAAATCCTTTTAAAACGGCGCTATAAAGCCCTGTTTTGCCGTTGTCCGCCAAACTAGAAACTGCCGCCGCTTGCACGGTCGTGCTAGCGAAAAGCGAAGATTTTTGCACGTATTCCGAGCAATTCTCGTCCTGTCCCTTTAAAAGATTAAACGTATAATAGGCTTTGAGCATTTCCCCCGAATATGGGTTCATAATAGCCGCCGAGAGCCCGTTTTCGAGCGCAAGGGTAAAAAACGCCGCGTTTACAAAATCACGGTTAGGAAGCCCGAACGATACGTTCGACACGCCGAGCGACGTGTTTGCACCAAGTTCTTCTTTTATCATTTTCAAGGCTTTGAGCGTTTCAATCGCCGCGCCGTTTTCGGCGCTTACCGCCATGGCAAGCGGATCGAAGATCAAATCCTTTTTCTCTATCCCGTATTCCGCCGCTACTTTGAGAATTTTTCGAGCAATCTCCACCCGTCCTTCGGCGGTTTCGGGAATACCGTTTTCATCCAACGTTAACGCCACCACGAGCCCGCCGTATTTTTTTACGAGCGGGAATACCCGTTCCATACTCTCTTTTTTGCCGTTTACGGAATTGACCATTGCCTTACCGTTATAGCGGCGCAGGGCAAGTTCCATTGCAACGGGATCAGACGTATCGATTTGCAGCGGCAAATCCACCACCGATTGCAACTCGCAAACGGCGGATACAAGCATTTTTTGCTCGTCGATTTCAGGCAAGCCCACGTTTACGTCTAGTACCTGCGCGCCCTTTTCCTGTTGGCTTACCCCTTCGTTTAAGATATAATTGACGTCCCCTTCCACAAGCGCTTGCTTGAACCGCTTTTTGCCCGTAGGGTTAATTCTCTCCCCTATTAGCACCGCTTTTTGCCCAAACTCCACCGCGTGCGTGTACGAAGACACAACGGTGCGGTTTTTCTCTTGCACAAGGCTAGGCGTACAATCTTTCGTTTTTGCAACTAGTTCTTGAATATATTCAGGCGTCGTTCCGCAACATCCCCCTAAAAGGCGCACCCCTTTTTCGAGCGCCACGCCCATTTGGATTGCAAACTCGCTAGGGGAAACGTTGAAAACCGTTTTGCCGTTTACCACAATCGGCAAACCTGCGTTCGGCTTTAATACGACGGGAATAGACGCGCATTTTACAAGCTCTTCCACCACGGGTTGCAACTGTTTAGGCCCAAGCGAACAGTTCGCACCAACGGCGTTTAC
>JAFTHR010000066.1 GCA_017457345.1 Clostridia bacterium
ATCCGTAAACGCGCACGCAAGCGAACAAAATTTGGAAACGGATAGGGCAAGAGAAAAATCCATTTTTAAATTTTATCAAAGGATGCTTGCTGTCCGTAAGCAATGCTCGGCGCTTCGTTACGGGGAATTTGAAAACCATAGCGGAGAGAAAAACGCCTTCGTATTTACAAGAACTTATCAAAAAGAACGAGTGCTTGTGGTTTGTAATTACGAAGAAGGGCAAACGATTGTGCCGCCGAGCGGGCAATGGCGTTTGGTGCTTACGAATGGAGTGGCAAAGGAAAAAGAGAAGGAGTGGGTTTTTGAGCCGTACCAAGTTGCGGTGTACGTGGAAAAATAAGAGCCGAAAGCGTAAGGAGTGTTTGCGAAACGCTTTACAGGTTGCATTTTTTGTGATATAATAGACGGGAAATAATGAAAAGTATGCCTTTGGCATAGAGGGAATTATGAAATACTACGCGCAAACAACGAAATACCTTGCAAAGAACGGCATCTATTTGTTGCCGTTTGCTATTTTGCCTGCTTTGTTTTTTGCTTTTTCAATCGATCAAACGTCGGTGGTGGAAGTTTTTAAATCCTTGTTTGCGGGGGATTTCAATATCCCGTTTACGTACATTTTCCGCGCGTTTTCTTTGTTTAACTATGCGTCTACCGCGCATACGCTTCTTGGGCTCGTGGGCGTGGTACTGCTTATCGTTTGCGTTTCTATGATTATGGCGTTTTTAGAAAAGCATATGCGGATCGGTAAACGTTCGTTTAACGGATTGTTTTCCAAGGTGAACGACAACGTGCTTTCCACAGGTTTTATCATTTTGTTGTTTGCAACGATTTATCAACTGTGGGCGCTTATCACCTCGGCGGCTTTTTATATATTCACCTTTATTAAAAGTTCTATCGCGGTATATACGCTTTGGATTTTAACCTATTTAGCGTCTCGCTTTTTTATGGTTTATTTTCTTTCGTATTTCTATTTATGGTTGCCAAGTTTGCAACTTACGGGATTTAAAGCCATAGAAGCGTTTCGCGCTTCGTACGTGCTCGTGTCGCCCGTGCAATTTCGCATTAGCCTGTCACAA
Source organism: Clostridia bacterium (assembly GCA_017457345.1). Taxonomy (GTDB): domain Bacteria; phylum Bacillota; class Clostridia; order Christensenellales; family Borkfalkiaceae; genus Scatosoma. Next base: position 1,077 of record JAFTHR010000066.1, read on the forward strand.
TTCATATCGCTCGTAGTGTTAGAATCTGCAATCTTTTTAGCCGTTTGGTTCTTTTCCGGTTGGCTTGTATCGTTTATCGTTGCGGCTCTTTCATACGTGTTCGTTATCTGTGTGTTCTTTGTGCGCATGCAAATCGTGTACTTCGATAGAGCAGAGTTGGATAGAGCCGATCTTAAAAATAAATACTACGTATAAACTAAGGAGAAAATTATGCGCTTTCGCAACGCCGTCCGTTTATTAGTGGAAAACTACCACAATGCCTATAAAATACTGCTTTATAAAATCGTCACGCTTGTTATTAGCGCGGGGCTTTACGCCGCGTTCTTGGCACACGGCATTTTCGTAATTTCGTCTAGTGAGGCGTTTTCGAACGTATTAAACGCCTTTAAAGCGTTGTTCGACGGGTTTTTGGCAAGTGCTCCGCTTGGTGGATTGATCGACAACGTGCACGCTTCTATGGCGGGTTTGCTTCAATTTTTAGGCACTATGTCGGTGGAAATCGTGTTTGCGCTGCTTGGTTGTTTGCTCGTGTATTTGGTGCAACGCTTTACCGACGCAATTTGTTATTTTACAATCGGCGCGGTTCTTACCGATCGGATGGATACTTATGCAACAACGCCTTTTTGGCAAACGTTCGTGCGCGTATTTGCAAAATCTACGCGATACGCTGCGTTGTACGCCGTTGTTTCGTTTGTGTTTGACGCATTAACGATTGCGGCTTGTTATTTCTTCTTCTTTTACTTGTCGTCGTTCTCTAATATATTCGTGTCGTTAGGGCTTTCGATTACGCTCATTGCCGTATGCCAGTCGATAAAACTCACGGTCACTTCGTCCTGGATGCCGGCAATGACTTCGGACGGCTATTCCTTATCGGGCGCGATTAAGTGCTTGGATAAAGCGGGAAGAAAACAAAGAAACAAAGTGTTCTCAACGTATCTTGTAATGGTATACGTTATCGTTATTTTGAACGTTGTTTCGGCGGTTTGTACCTTTGGTAGCGCGCTTATTTTAAGCGTACCTACTTCGTATTTATTGCTGATTTGTACGCAATACGTGAATTACTATATCGTTAAGGGGAAGAAATACTTCGTCACGTACGAAGAGATCGAAAAGGACGTTAGCCGTGGCGATAGTTCAAACTATTTCAACTACGTGTTGGAAAACGGTGAAGGTGCGAATTTAGAAGAAAACGCTCCCGTAGAAGAGAGTGAAAAAGAAGATTTTGTAGATGATCAAAAGGAAGTGTAAGGTATGGATTATCAAAAAAATTATGAAAGTTGGTTAAACGATTCTAGGCTGTGCGAAGAAGGGCTTTTGGAACTGAAAGCCGTTGCAAACAGCGAGAAAGAAAAAGAATATCGCTTCGGCGGGGAATTAGAATTCGGTACGGCAGGGATGCGCGGCGTGATCGGGTTTGGTATGAATATGATGAACGTATACACCGTAAAACGTGCCACCCAAGGGCTTGCCGAGTTCATTAAAACGTTAAGCGCAGAAGACCAAGCGCGAGGCGTGGTTATCTCTTTTGATACCAGAAGAAAATCGGCGGAGTTTGCAAAGGCTTCCGCTGCCGTGCTTGCGGCAAACGGCATTAAAGCGTACTTATTTGGCGACGTTCATCCCGTTCCTATGCTCTCGTACGCCGTTCGGTACTTAAACACGATTGCGGGCATTATGATCACCGCAAGCCATAACCCCAAGGAATATAACGGTTATAAAGTGTACGGGCAAGACGGTGCGCAAATGTCCCCTGAAGACACGGCAAAAGTAGTTTCGTACATCAATAAAATTACCGATTATTTATCGGTAGAAGGGGACGAAAATAGTCCGCTTATCGTGCCTGTGCCTGAGAAATTAGATGAAGATTATATTGAAGAACTTTCGGCACTTACCTTATCGCCTGAAGCGGTAAAAGCGTGCGGAAAGGATTTAAAACTTGTATACACTCCCGTGCACGGTAGCGGCTACGTACCCGTAACGAGCATTTTAAAGAAGTTGGGTATTAACGCAACGGTAGTGGAAGAACAAACCACGAAAGATACCGAATTTTCAACGGTAAAAGTGCCTAACCCCGAGTTCAAAGAAACCCTTTCTATGGGGATCGATCTTGCGCGTAAAATTGATGCAACTGTGGTGTTTGGTACTGACCCCGACTCCGACCGTTTGGGCGTTGCGCTTAAAGACGAACAAGGGGAATTCGTGGCGTTATCGGGCAACCAAGTGGGGATTTTATTGCTCGATTATATCCTTACGCGTTTGCAAGAAGACGGCGCTATGCCTGCAAATGCAGCGGTTGTAAAATCCTTCGTCACCACCGGGATGGCAAAGGCGATTTGTGATGAGTTCGGCGTGGCGCTTTACGAAACGCCCGTAGGCTTTAAGTTTATCGGTGAAAAGATCAAACAATGGGAAAAGGACGGCAAGCATACCTACGTGTTCGGGTTTGAAGAATCCTGCGGCTACTTGCGCGGCACGCACGCTCGTGATAAGGACGCGGTAGTGGCGTCTATGCTTTGCGCGGAAATGGTATGCTACTACACCTATCGCGGCAAAACGGTGTTCGATCGTTTGCAAGAGATCTACGGAAAATACGGATTCGTGCTCGATAAAAACGTGTCGGTGCAGTATTCCGGCTTAAACGCAATGAAGGAAATGAACGCGGTGGTAGACGGGTTAAAGACAATGCCCATTAGCGCAATCGGCTCTAAGAAAGTGGTGGCAACTAGAGATTATAGCGCTGCAAAACGCTACGACGCGCGCACCAAAGAAATCATCGGCTCTCTCACAGGGCAGGTACAGATATTCCA
>JAFTHR010000067.1 GCA_017457345.1 Clostridia bacterium
ACTTTTTTAAGATAACTTTTTTTAATTTTTTTATATGCAATTTTTTTATCTGAAAAGACGTTCAACGCGTACCTGCCCCCTTCGTTTTTTACTTTTTGTACAGTTTGGCAAGTCCTCCTTCCGCCGTTTCTCGATAGGGTTTTCGTAAATCTTTTCCCGTTTCATACATTGTTTGAATAACCAAGTCAAACGAAATCTTACGGCTATCCGAAAGGAAGTTCGCAATCCGAGCGGCGTTAATGGCACGCATTGCCGCCACGGCGTTCCGCTCAATGCAAGGAATTTGCACGAGCCCTGCAATCGGATCGCAGGTCAGCCCTAAGTGGTGTTCCATTGCAATCTCCGCCGCGTATTCAATCTGCGAAAGATCCATCCCGTACAGTTCGCCAAGCGCGGCAGCCGCCATACAGCAAGCACTCCCGATTTCCGCCTGACAACCGCACTCCGCACCCGAAATGGAAGCGTTCGTTTTGATTAAATTTCCAACAATCCCCGCCGTTGCGAGCGCGTCGATTACTTCCTCGTCGGTAAACTTTCGCCTTTCCTGTGCATATTTTAATACGGCGGGTAAAACGCCGCAAGCCCCGCAGGTAGGCGCGGTGACGATTTTTCCGCCGCTTGCGTTTTCTTCACTTACGGCGAACGCATACGCACAAACCACTCTATTTTCACGAGTTTCGGCACTTTCGTCTATATGGTTTTGTTTATAGAGCGTTTTCGCCTTTCTCTCAATGCCAAGCCCGCCGGGTAAAACACCGCTCGTTTTAAGCCCCGCTTTAATCGCACCGCGCATGGCTTGCCAAACTTCGGTTAAATACTCTCTAAGTTCTTCCCCTTCACACAGATACGCGTACTCGCTAATGCGCAAACCGTTTTCTTCGCAATAGGCGCGAATTTCCGTAAAGGACGAAAGCGGATACACCTTTTCGCTCTCTCCTGCGTTTCTACCTTCCACTCTAATTGCGCCGCCGCCAACCGAGTACACGCGCATTTTCTTTTCTTCGCCGTTTGCATAAACCGCCAAAAAGTCCATTGTGTTCGGGTGAAATAAATCCGTTTCCACTTCGTTATTTTTCACCACAACGTTGCCTTGGAAGGCACTTTTTACCACTTCTTCCGTGCCGTGTCCAACGCCCGTTTTCGCAAGAGAGCCATAGAGCGTCACCTCATATTTTTCTGCGTTAGGATTCTCGCCTAAAAACAATTTACAAGCACGCTCCGGACCTATCGTATGCGAAGACGAAGGACCTTTTCCTATTCTATACAACTCTCTTAACGATTCCATAAACTTCCCTTTTTGCTCGCTTTTTTCGAGCGTATACTGTAATACTTATACAGTATAACACATTTACGCTCGTTTGTAAAGGACGGCAAGCAAAGTTTTTTGGAAAAACCGACATTTTTTTATAAAACCGCGCTTCAAAAAAATATGTTTAATCTACTTGACAGATAGCCGTTTTTTTGATATGATAGACTTGTTAATTGTGTTTTTTCGATAAAAAACGACGGAACACGACAAAAAGGAGACGAAAAATGGATAAAAAAATTGCCATTACAACAGACAGTAATAGTGGCGTTATGCCTACCGAAGGTAATGAATTCGGCTTATTTACCTTGTCTATGCCCTTTATCGTAAACGGGCAAGTTTACCTGGAAAACATTGACTTATCTTCCGAAGAATTTTATACCCAACTTTTAAGCGACGCGGATATTTCCACTTCTCAACCTAGCGCAGGCGAAGTTATTGAGTTTTGGAGAAAAGTCCTTTCTGAATACGACGAGATCGTACACATCCCCACTTCTTCGTTCTTAAGCGCGGCATATTACACCGCCGAAAATTTGGCAAAAGACGAAGAGTTCGCCGGGCGCGTACACCTTGTAGACAACCGCAGAATGTCTATCACACTCAAAGAAAGCGTTTACGACGCGGTTAAACTCCGCGATCAAGGGTTCTCGGCTACCGAAATTAAACAAAAGTTAGAAGAAGCAAGGCTTTCGGCTATCTACTTTGCAGTGGATACCATGAAATTTTTGAAAAAGGGCGGTAGAATTACCCCCGCCGCAGCAACGATCGGTACGATTTTGCGCTTAAAGCCCATTCTTCAAATCCAAGGCGAAAAGATCAATAAGTTTGCCGTTCAAAAGAACACCAAACAGGCGCTCGAAACTATGAAGAAAGCAATTACCAACGATTTGAACACTCGCTTTAAAGAATACGCCGAAAAGGGTGAGGTTTGCATGTCGGTTGCATTCTCCCAAAACGAAGCGGACGCAAAACTTTATATGGAACAACTCAAAACCTTGTTCCCGAATATGAAATTCCGTTTAATCGATCCCGTATCGCTCAGTATTGCTTGCCATACCGGACCGAACGTTATCGGCGTTTCTATTTCTCGTTGTTTTAACTAATTTTTTAAGGAACAGAAAAAGAACCTTTCCAAGCGAAAGGTTCTTTCTTTTTGCTCTTTTTTCTTTTTATTCTTCCGCAGACAAGATAAGCGCCGCCGCACCCAAAATCCCCGCCGCGTTTTTAAGCGCCGCCGTACGAACTTCTACTCTCGGTCCTTTATCCCCCGCGAAAATATCTCTATCCAAAAGTTTTTGCACCGGCTTGATAAGGTTATCTCCTTCCGCAGAAACACCGCCGCCAAGCAACACCACTTCCGGGCGAAAAATGTTGGCAAAGTTCGTCACGCCGAAGGAAAGGCGCGCAATATAGTTATCCACCACTTCTTTCGCCGTTTCGTCCACTTCACGGTCTTTGACTGCCGTTGCGCCGTCTACCGCATCAAACGATCCAACTTCCCACATTTTACTGTTTTTATTCTTCTCCATAGCACGGCGAGTATCCCGAATCAACGCCGTTGCCGAAGCATACGCTTCCAAGCATCCTTCTCTTCCGCACGTGCATTTTTCCCCGCCTGCAATAATCACGGCGTGGCCAAGTTCCGCGCCTGCGCCGCGGTTGCCTTCTATAATTTTTCCGTCTGCAATAATTCCGCCGCCTACGCCCGTGCCGAGCGTTAACAAAATGACGTTTTTACGATCCTTCGCCGCACCGAATACCACTTCACCAAGCGCCGCAACGTTGGCGTCGTTCGCCGCTTTTACACGCAACCTCGTTAAATTTTCCACTTCTTCCGCAATAGAAAAATCAACCCAGTTTAAGTTGTTGGAATATACCACAACCCCCTTTTCGCTATCGATCATTCCGGGCACGCCCATACCGATACCCACAACGTCCGTTTTGCTAATTTTCACTTCTTCCAGCAACCCGTGTACGAGTTTCGCAATGTTGGAAGCCACGCCTGCCGCGCCTTTTTCGCTCTCCGTTGGCACTTTTTTGGAAACTAAAACCTTTCCATCTCTATCCAC
>JAFTHR010000068.1 GCA_017457345.1 Clostridia bacterium
GCTTGGCTCGCCCGTCGTGGGGAGCGACGTCGTGCTCGCCTCGATCTTCGGCGGTTTGTTGTCGGGTATCGGTAGCGGTTTGGTGATCAAGTGCGGCGGTGCGCTCGACGGCGTGGAAGTAATGGCGCTCCTGTTTTCAAAGCGGCTTGGGATGTCCGTTGGGGCGTTCGTGATGGCGTATAACGCCGTACTCTTTATTATTGCCGCGCTCATCTTCTCTTCGTGGGTGTTGCCGCTTTATTCGTTGATTGCCTATTTCGTGGGACTTAAAACGATCGACTTTATCGTGGAAGGTTTCGAAAAAGGGAAAGCGGCGCTTATTATCACGGAAAACGATTCGGTGCTTGCTTCCGCAATTTCCGAACAACTTAAACGCGGCGTGACGATTATGGACGCTATCGGCTATTATTCGGGTGAAGGCAAGAAAATGTTGTACGTGGTGGTAAACCGTTTTGAAATTGCACGGCTGAAAGTGTTGGTGACGGAGTTAGACGAAAAAGCCTTCGTTTCTATCATTGAAGTGAGTGAAATTCTTGGTACGGGTAAAATGTACCGAAGAAAACAAAAATAAAAAAGGAAAGAGCAACACTAGTTGCTCTTTTTTTGTGTAAAAACCCCGCTTGCCAAGCGGGGTTTGTATTTTTGTAAATTAGGGATTTAAGGGTGCTCTTAAATTAAGCGCTTTTATCATTTGGTTTACGTATTGCACGGGAATAAGTTCGATTTTGTCTTGGTACTTTTCGCAGGATTTCAAGTTCTTTTTTGGAAGAATTACCTTTTGGAAACCCCGTTTAATACATTCAACCACTCGTTTTTCCGCATAGGATACGGGGCGAACTTCGCCCGTTAAGCCAACTTCGCCAAACACGGCGGTTTGTTTTTCAATCGGCGTGTCGAACGCCGCGCTCGTAAGCGCCGCGCACACGGCAAGGTCCACGCTCGGCTCGTTTAACCGAATTCCGCCCATAGCGTTAATATACACGTCGGAATTAAAGAACGGCACGCCGCAGCGTTTTTCCAGCACCGCGATTAAAAGCACGAGTTTGTTATAGTCTAACCCTAAGGACATCCGTCTCGGCATCCCGAACGGTGTTTTAGAAATGAGCGTTTGCAGTTCCACGCACATACAGCGGTTGCCGCTCTCGGAAGGGGTTACGCAACTACCTGCCGCAATCCCGCGGGTGTCGGATAAGAATAAATCCCCGTGCTCGTCTAAACTTTTCACGCCGCTTTCGGTCATCTCAAAAACGCCAACTTCTTGCACCGAGCCAAAGCGGTATTTCACGGCGCGGAGAAGTTTAAAATTGTCTTCCTGTTGCCCTTCGAAGTAGAGTACCGTGTCCATAATATGTTCAAGCACTTTCGGCCCTGCGATCGAGCCTTCCTTCGTTACGTGGCCGATAATAAAGAAGGTGATGCCGCTAGATTTGGCAATACGCATCAGTTTTGCCGCGCATTCCCGTACCTGCCCCACGCTTCCCGCCGCAGAAGAGAGCGTTTGCGTGTATACGGCTTGGATAGAGTCGATTACCACGAACTCTACGCCGCTTAAATTTTCTTCAATATCTTCTAAACACGTTTCGTTTAAAAGGAGCAAATCGCCGTTTAAACCGAGCCGATCGCAACGCATTTTTACCTGCGAACAACTCTCTTCCGCCGAAACGTATAGCGTTTTATTTGATTTGGAGAGATGTGCGGAAACTTGGGTTAAAAGGGTGCTTTTCCCGATCCCGGGATCGCCGCCGAGCAACACTAACGAGCCGCGCACAACACCGCCGCCAAGCACCACGTCGAACTCCGAAATCCCGCTTGAAACACGATCGTATTTCTCAAAGGAAACGGTAGAAAGCGGTTGCGCTTTGTTGGCGTTTTGCGGGCGATAAACGGCGTTTTTTAAAGGCTCTGCGGGGCGCACGGTTTCTTCTTGCATGGTGTTGAACGCTTCGCAGGCGGGGCATTTTCCAAGCCATTTAGGGGTGGCATAGCCACACTCCGAACAAACGTACTGCGTGGTTGGTGTTTTTTGTGCCATAATTTCTCCTTATAAATCGTAAAGTAGGGCGTAAGCATAGGCGGTGATGCCTTTGCCTTCTCCCACGTAGCCGAGTTTCTCGTTCGTGCCAACGGAGATGCCGACCGAAGTTTCCGATACTTTCAGTATCGGAGCAAGGTTTTTCTTCATTGCGCTAATATATTTTGCCATTTTCGGTCTTTCCGCTTGGATGGCGATTGAAAGATTTTTCACGGCAAATCCGTTTTGGGAAAGAAGGTCCACAACGCTTTGCAAAAGGGTTAAAGAATTTGCGCCTTTATACGCGGGATCGCTATCCGGGAAATAGTGCCCGATATCGTTGAGCCCTGCCGCTGAAAGAAGGGCGTCCATAGCCGCGTGAACGGCAACGTCCCCGTCGCTATGGGCAATCAAGCCGCTCTCGTGCGGGATCGTTTCGCCGCAAATCACCACGTAGTTTTGTTCTTTTCCAAACGCGTGTGTGTCCACGCCGAAACCCACGCGAGAAGTGGGGCGGGCAAAGTCTTCTGCAAAGGTAAGTTTCTTGTTTTCGCGCGTGCCTGCGCAAAGCGTGGGCGCGTGCACGTATTTAAGGTATAAAGAAGAGTCGTCGGTAAACGCCGTGTCCTTTGCGGCGAACGCTTTTTCGTATGCCGATAAAATATCTTGCGTGAAGAACCCTTGCGGGGTTTGTACGTGATAAACGTTTTCGCGTGCAGGGTACGAAACCGCTTTGCCGCCATCTTCAATCGCAACGGTGTCCGTTGCCGGTACGCAAACAACGCCGCTTCCGTGCCCTTTTACGCAGTCCACGCAATTGTTGATCGTTTCACGGGAAACGAAAGGGCGAGCGCCGTCGTGGATTAAAACGATATCCGTTTGCACCGTTTTTAAGGCATTATAAACGGATTTAGACCGAGTTTCGCCGCCGAGAACGACTTGTACTCTTGCATAGTTTTTGCAAATAGACTGAATTTTATCGTAGTCTTTTTCGCTCGCCGTCACCACGATTTGGGAAAAGACGTGGTAATCAAAGGTGCAAAGCACCTTTTCCAAAGCGGTGGAGTTTTCCAAAGGATGCAAAAGTTTGTTTTCCGAAAAACCCGTGCGCGAGCCGCTCCCCGCAGCGCAGATAATTGCGCCAACGGTGGGGTAGGATAAGTTGACGGGGGTATGCTCTTTCATTGCGTAATCACCTCGTAAAGGCTGGCTGCCTCTTCTTTTTTAACCGTTTCTTTCAAGTTTAAAACGCGGAATTTTAAACTGCCGGAAGAGAATAAAATTTCCACTTCGTCGCCGATTTTAAGCCGAGCGGAGGGCTTTGCGGCGCGGCCGTTTAAAAGGACCTTTTCGCCGCTGCAAGCCTCTTGCGCGACGGTGCGGCGTTTTAGGATTCTCGACACTTTCAAAAACTTGTCAATCCGCATAAAAACTCCTGAAAATCGACCGAAAAAAGGTTGGTTTTTTTAATTTTTTTCAAATTCC
>JAFTHR010000069.1 GCA_017457345.1 Clostridia bacterium
AAAAACTCCAAAAGACTAATTTTGTCTTATATTATACACAGTTTGGTATAGAATGTCAATAATCTATTTGATATAATGAAAGAAAAAAAGGAGTGTTTTATGAAAAAAGCTTTAATCGTTTACGGTGGCTGGGAAGGCCACGACCCTAAAGGCGTTGCCGAAGTATTTGAAGATATTTTAACAAAAGAGAACTTTTCCGTTGAAAATTCGGATAGTTTAGACGCTTTTTTAACGGATTTAAGCGTTTACGACTTGATTATTCCCGTTTGGACCATGGGAACGCTTAGTTGGGAAATGTCTAAAAATGTCCTTTCGGCGGTAGAGAGCGGCGTTGGGTTAGCCGGTTGTCACGGTGGAATGTGTGATGCGTTTAGAGACAATACAGACTGGCAATTTATGACCGGTGCACAATGGGTTGCACACCCCGATAACATCATAAACTACAAAGTGAATATCACGGATAAAACGCATCCTTTAACCAAGGGGATAAACGATTTTTCGGTGGCTTCCGAACAGTATTACATTCACGTTGATCCAGCGGTTAAAGTTTATGCAACAACGGTTTTCAAGAGCGATAGCGCGCCGTATGCGGCAAACGGAGAAATAACCGTCCCCGTTGTTTACACAAAGTTTTGGGGGAAAGGAAAAATTTATTACAACAGTTTAGGGCACGATCGATTTATTTTCGATATTCCAGAAGTTCGAGAATTAATGCGCCGTGGCTTCTTATACGCAGCGAGGTAAGTGTATGAACGTTGCAATCATAGGCTGTGGAAATATCAGCGATATATATCTTAAAAACTTAACAAGCCTTTTTAAGGGTGTGAACGTTTACGCCGTGGCGGACTTAGACGCGCAAAAAGCCGAAAACGCACAAAAAAACTACGGGGTTGAAAAAGTTTTAACGGCGGAAGAAATTTTCTCCGATAAAAACGTGCAATTTGTATTAAACTTAACTACCCCGCCTTACCATTATACCATTTGCAAACAAGCAATCGAAGCAGGGAAACACGTGTACGTTGAAAAGCCGCTTTCGTTAAAATACGAACAAGGCAAAGAACTAGTGCGGCTTGCAAAAGAGAAAGGCGTGTATTTGGGTTGTGCTCCGGATACGTTTTTAGGGGCGGGCATTCAAACTTGCAAAAAACTTATAGCGGAAAGCAAAATCGGTAAGCCGATCGGTGGCGTTGCGTTTATGATGTGCCCCGGTCACGAAAGTTGGCATCCCGCACCCGATTTCTATTATAAGGAAGGCGGTGGCCCGTTATTCGATATGGGACCGTACTATATAACGGCGCTAGTGGCGTTGCTTGGTAAAATTGATAGCGTGGTTGCCTTCTCTGGGAAAGGGTTTGAAGAAAGAACAATCACCAGTCAACCCAACTACGGCAAAAAGATTAAGGTTGAAGTGGATACGCACACGGCGGCGCTCTTAAAGTTCTCTAGCGGCGCAACCGTGAGTATGACTATGAGTTTCGACGTGTTAGCGCACACCTTACCTTGTATTGAAATTTACGGAACGAACGGCAGTATCAAAGTTCCCGATCCGAATATCTTTGGCGGAAAAGTGGAAGTTGCAACGCGTGAAAATCTTAATCATGTTGAAGTAGAAATGGTGAGCGAGTATTCTATGAACAGTAGGGGATTAGGGCTTGTGGATACCATTCGTGCAGTAGAAGAGAAACGCCTTAATTGCGCTTCGGGAGAACTTGCTTTGCACGTTCTAGAAGTTATGGAAAGCATCTACGTGAGTGCTCGCGAAGGGAGAGCGGTGGCAATTGAAAGCGAACCGCCTATCATTCCAGAACTCGACTGGTCGGCGCCTTTGGGTGAGATAAAAACGTTATAATAAAAACGCCCGATTTTTCGGGCGTTTTTTATTCGTTCCACCAGTCTTCGTTTTTAAAATTGGGGGGCGGTTCGGCGGTTTCCGTGTTAATTTTCGGCGTTTGAAAGGGTGTCCCAGAAATTGAATTAAATATCGGCGTAATCGTATAAATATACACTTTTCCTTGTTCAACCGTTTTGTCGATAAAAGGTGAAGAGAGCGTTCCTTGGAACAGGAGCGTTTTTTTATTTTCACATTCTCGTTCAATTAAAAAGGTGTAAAGCGTGCGCTCTTTAATATCAATTTGCACCACGCCGTTTCGATAAGTGATAGTAGGTTGTTCAATCACTGGGCGGGTGTATTTGGTGGATTTTTTTGTTGGAGCGTTCTTTTCTTGAAAAAGTTCGGTAAATCTTTCGCTTGTGGGAGATAAATCGTCGCATAAAATCAGTTGTTGATTTTTTGCGTATTCCGTTTTATCAAGTGCTATTTCTACAATGGAGTTCGGTCTAGAAAAATCGGCTATCGTCTCGTTTTTCGATTTATAGTTTTCGTATAAATACTCATTAATTTTTAGCGAAAAGTTGCAGGGAAGTCCCCCGCCCGTATGCTCGATTTGTGCGTTCGATTTATTGCCGAGCCAAACGCCAACCACGTCCTTTGTCGTATAGGATAAAGCGTATGCGTCA
>JAFTHR010000070.1 GCA_017457345.1 Clostridia bacterium
ACATTCGATTTTCGGGATCATACCACCCGAAATAATCCCTTGTTTTTCCAAAGAAGGGATATCGGAAACGTACACCTTTTTGATTAAGGTGTTCTCGTCGTTTTTATCTTCAAGTAAGCCGCGAATATCAGTCATCAAGATCATACCTTCCGCCTGTAAATCACCGGCAATCGTTGCAGCCGCCGTGTCCGCATTCACGTTATACACGTTGCCACAATCATCATATCCGATCGTGGAAATTACGGGAATATACCCCATATTCAAGCAATCACGAATGATCGACGTGTCGATCTTTACGATTTTACCTGCAAAGCCCAAATTCTCGTCGATTTTCTCGCAGCCGAGCATGTGCCCGTCTACACCGCTAATGCCGATCGCTTTTCCACCATAGTTCTCCAAACGATCTACGAGCGATTTATTGATCTTGCCCGCAAGCACCATACGAACAATTTCCGCCGTCTCCCCGTCGGTATAACGGATGCCGTTCACGAATTTACTTTCGATCCCTACCCGTTTCAACATTTCGGAGATTTCCGGACCACCGCCGTGCACGAGCACCACTTTGATCCCAACGAGTTGCAAAAGAACGAGGTCGTGCATTACGGATGCTTTCAACTCCTCGTTGATCATAGCGTTGCCGCCGTATTTAATAACGAGAATTTTCTCGTTATATTTTTTAATGTACGGCATTGCCTCCGCTAAAAATTCTGCTTGCTCTTGTTTGGATATCATACTACCACCTATTTATCTTGTCTATTATAGCACTCTCAAAGGAGTTTGTCAACTTTCTCAAAAGAACTTTTTCGCCGAAAACTCTATTTTTTTTCTTATAGAAAAAGATCAACTTCTATAATCGCCGTTGATGTGCACGTATTCATACGTTAAATCACACCCCCAGCCCACGGAAGTATAGTTGCCGTCGTTGAGTTCCACTAAAATCTCAATTTCCTTTTCAAGTAAAATCTTTTTGGCAATTTCTTCGCTAAACGGAATTCCTCTGCCTTCTTCGCATACTTGGATTTTTCCCGCCGCCGATTGAAAGGCTACGCCGATTTTATCCACGTCTACGTCCGCACCCGAATAACCGATTGCACAAAGCACTCTACCCCAGTTTGCATCCGCGCCGAACATTGCCGCTTTCAAAAGGTCGGAACACACAACCGACTTGGCAACCGTTCTCGCCACTTGTTTGGACTTTGCACCCGATACTTTGCATTCGATAAGTTTCGTTGCGCCTTCTCCATCCGCCGCAATTTTACGGCACATTTGCGAAGTGACTGCATGCAAAGCACGGCAAAACTTTTTGTATTCGGTATCCGGCTTATCTATGATAGCGTTCCCCGCTAATCCGCTTGCCATAATGCAAAGGGTATCGTTCGTGGACGTATCTCTATCCACGCTGACCATATTTAAGGAATCTTTCACGTCCGCAGAGAGCGCTTTTTGGAGCATTTCGGGAGAAATGTTGGCATCCGTCGTCACAAACATCAGCATAGTTGCCATATTCGGGCAAATCATACCCACACCTTTACAAATCGCACCGATTCTGCACTTATAATCCCCTAAATAGAACTCGTAAGAAAGTTCTTTGGGGACGGTATCCGTAGTCATAATCGCTTGAGCCGCCGCCGCACTACCCGCCGCGCCTTTTTCAAGCCCTGCGCAAAGTTCCGCCATCCCGCCCGCAATCGGTTCAAGGGAAAGGGGTTGACCGATTACGCCGGTGGATGCAACCACCACGTCGCTTGCCTTAATCCCACAATGCTTTTCCACAAGTTCGCACATCCCTTGCGCAATTTCAACGCCGTTGGCGTTGCACGTGTTCGCATTGCCGCTATTCACGATAACCGCTTGCGCATAGCCGTCCGCCACGTTCTTTTTCGTGACGAGAATCGGCGCGCCTTTTACAAGGTTCGTGGTATACACGCAAGCCGTTGCGCATTTTTTATCCGCAACGATAAGCGCTAAATCCTTTTTGGTTTTGTTCTTACGAATCCCGCAATGCACACCGCTTGCCGCAAAGCCTTGCGGAGCACATACGCCGCCTTCGATAACCGTTAAGTTTTTATCTACACCGTTTTTTCTCATTTTTCTTTTCCTTTTCAGTTTAAATACGCGTCCTCTTCTAAGCCGAGCGCCACGTTCATATTTTGCACCGCCGCACCCGACGCGCCTTTGCCCAAATTATCAAACCGCGCACTAAGCAAAATTTGTTCTTCGTTGCCGCCGATAAATAGTTCCATTTTATTCGTTCCCGAAAGTACGTTCGCCGCCAAAAATCCGTTTTCCGAATCCCCTACCGAAAGGAACTTAGCCCCTTTATAGTATTCGGTATAGAACTCTTTTAAAGAGTTCGGCGTAAGGTTTTTGCCCGTAAGTTTGGTAAACAAGGGTACGGTCACACACATCCCGCTATAAAAGTCACCCACGATCGGGTTGAAAATCGGCGCGGAAGTAAGAGCGCAAACTTTCGTCATTTCCGGCAAATGTTTATGCGTAAGCGTTAATCCGTATTGACGGGGACTATCTAAAAGCGTGCTACGTTCAGCACTTTCGTATTCGGCAATCATCTTTTTCCCTCCGCCGCTATACCCCGTGATAGAGTGCGCAACGAAAGGGTAATCGGCGGGAACGAGCCCAGATTTTACGAGCGGATACACGAGCGCGATAAACCCGCTTGCATGGCATCCCGGGTTCGCAATTCGATTGCTACTTGCAATCGCCGCCTTAAACTCGGGGGAGAGTTCGGGGAAGCCGTATGCCCAGCCATCCGCCGTTCTATGCGCCGTGGATGCATCAATGATTTTCGTTTTTGGATTTTCGCAAAGGGAAACCGATTCGCGCGCCGCCGCGTCCGGCAAACAAAGAAAGACAACGTCTGCCTTGTTGATCATTTCTTTTCTCGCCGACAAATCCTTTCTCTTCTCTTCAGGGAGCAACAAAAGTTCAATATCCGCCCGTTTTTCTAAACGTTCGTAAATTTGCAAACCCGTTGTGCCCTCTTTTCCGTCGATAAATACTTTATACATAGCCTTTTTCGTTCCCGTTTATATAAACCTTTCGGGCGCATTTGCGCCCGATTCGGTCTTTGAAATTGTCTGCTTTTTTTTATTTAAGTTTCTTGGCGTCAAGCAACGCTTTCACTTTCAAAGGCAAACCGAACAAGTTGATAAAGCCTTCCGCGTCGTTTTGGTTATACGCACCGCCGTCGTCGTCGAACGTTGCAATCGTTTCGCTGTAAAGGGAGAAC
>JAFTHR010000071.1 GCA_017457345.1 Clostridia bacterium
CATACGGGAGTAACAGATGGCATAACACTGAGCATAGGTATGGCTAAATCGGAAGCAACTGCCGCATTACTGAAAAGATGAGTATATTTCTGATAAAGCCATATAGCTATCGCATCGGGGTTATATATCACGGTGCGGTCAATTTTATTTTCGCCAATCTTTTTATTTGCTAAAGTCTTGATTAAAGGGTTAACTTTTTCATCGGTTTCAATTTTTTTCATACCCATAAGATCGAGAATAGTTGCCTTAACTGAAGAAATACAAATGTAATTTAATAAATTAGACATAAAACACCTCACATGTTTGTTAACTATATAATAACCTCAAAGGATAAATAAGTCAAGTCAAGAATTTCTTGTTTATCGGTAAGATTAATATATCAAAAAAACAGAATTAAATCAAATAATTTTTGTGGGTAAAAGAAAACTCGACTTATAAAAAGTCGAGTTTTGTAAACTATTAAATTAAATCCCTACGGGAAGAGCGGTAAACCGTTCTTTTTTTATGCGTTTTTGTTGTTATAAGATGCTATTTTTATATTCGCCGGGGGTCATATTCGCGTACTTTTTAAAGATGGAGTTAAAGTGCGGAACAGAATCGAAGTTGAGTTTCACGGCGATTTGAGAGAAAGACATTTTTCTTCGAATTAATTTTTTTGCTTCTTCGATTTTTAGTTTCAAGTACGTTTGGTAAACGCTCATCCCCGTCTTTTTGCGGAAGGTGGTGCAAAGGTACGTTTTTCCGTAGTGGAGAGCGGCGCATAATTCGTCTAAACAAAAATCGGTGTAGATGCGTTCGGATAAAAAGTTTACGATTTCGTCTTCTAGCGTTTTTGAAGATTGCACTTTGGAAACGAAGAACGCCGCGGGGGAACTTTGGTTTTGCATTTCTCGCAAAAGGTAAATAAGGAAGAGTTCCAAGGAGTTTTTAATTACCTGTTCGCTTCCAGGTTGTGCGTTTTCGTTTCTTTCCAACTTATTTAAGGCGGGATCGAAATCGGGGAGCACGAAGGTGTTTTTGGCTTCGGCGGCAACGTTTTGCAACAAATACCGAAGATTTTCGGGTACACTACAAACTTTGTTCTTGAAAAACTCAATCGCCTCAGACGGACAGTCGAACGAAACGATAAAGATGTTCGGCTCGATTTCTCCGCAACGCACGGTGTGTGGAAGGTTCGGTTCAATAAAAAGAATATCCCCTTGTTTTAAGTGGGCTTCCTTTTCGCCAACGATAACGCTAAATTCCCCTTTATCGGCGTAGTTAATCTCCCAAAAATCGTGGGATTCCGTTTCGGAGGAATAGAAAGGATCGGGGCGCTGATAGTGCACGGTGACGATCTTTTGCAGAGTTAAGATATTTGAAAATTTGTATTTATAGAATTTCTTGCGTTGATTCATACGTTTATTATAGCACGATTTTTCTTTCTTGTAAAATGTTTCGCGGATATTTTTTAAAGAAAGATTTTATAAAAAAAAGATAAGAATATATATTGTAAATATATATATAAAGTGCTATAATGGATAATGAGCAGGAATGAACACTTGGAGGTATATGTTTATGAGAAAACCGGTTTTGGATAAAAATTATTATCCTATGATTAGAGCCCTTGCTGATTACGACGCTGCCGTTCAAAAGAGCGAAGGCAAAGTGAAAGTGACGCTCGTTGTGGAACGTAGCGGCGGCTATAACTACGTGTATTCGTACGACGCATTTGCCGACGGCGTGAACGATGCGTGGAACTTCCGCGTGGCAGATCGTTTAGCGAAAACGATTTTGTGGGTATGCGGCGGTTTTAAAAATTACGTTGCAGGTAGCAAATCGGTATATGAATACTTAAAGAACGCTTACACGCTTGAAGGCTCTCGCGCTTTCGACGTAGACTTTATGAGCGGCGTATACGAACAACCTTTCGAAGTGTTGTGGCTTGAAGCGAACGAAGTACCCGAACAAAAGAACGCGTCTATGCGCGTAGGCGGGTATTTAAAGGGCTGCCGTATCGGGTTCGACGCAGGCGGTAGCGATAGAAAGGTAAGTGCGGTGATCGACGGTGAAGTGGTTTATAGCGAAGAAGTTGTTTGGAATCCGAAAGTGACGGAAGATCCCACCTATCACTATAACGAAATTTTAACGGCTATGAAAACGGCGGCAAGCAAAATGCCCCGCGTAGATTGTATCGGCGTATCGTCTGCGGGCGTGTACGTAGATAACAAAATCATGGTTGCCTCGCTCTTTTTGAAAGTAGACAAGAAAAAGCACGGGGACTACGTGAAGACTATGTATATTAACATTGCCAAAGAAATGGGCAACGTGCCTTTGGAAGTTGCGAACGACGGCGACGTGACGGCTCTTGCAGGCGCAATCGATTTGAACGATAACTGCGTGCTTGGTATCGCAATGGGTACGAGTGAAGCGGTTGGGTACATCAACGCGCAAGGCGGTATTAACGGTTGGCTTTCCGAACTTGCGTTCGCTCCCGTTGACTTTAACGAAGGCGCAATGGTAGACGAATGGAGTGGAGATATCGGCGTTGGTTGCAAGTACTTCTCTCAAGACGCTGTAATTAAACTTGCGGAA
The DNA here is from genome assembly GCA_017457345.1 of Clostridia bacterium. Taxonomy (GTDB): domain Bacteria; phylum Bacillota; class Clostridia; order Christensenellales; family Borkfalkiaceae; genus Scatosoma. The sequence continues at coordinate 2,575 of JAFTHR010000071.1, forward strand.
GCAGGTGGGTATAAATTCAAAGAAGGAACTACGCCCGCTCAAAAACTCAAAGAAATTCA
>JAFTHR010000072.1 GCA_017457345.1 Clostridia bacterium
ACGCATTAGCGTTTTCGCTACTTTGGATCGGGGTATACGTGGTGGCAATGAGCGTGGCGGACGCCGTTTCGGCGGCAGCAGGGATTGAAAAAGTGATTACTGCCCCGCTTGCCGTTCTTCTTTCCGCGTTTTTATTGGTGTGGGTAAAACGCACGAATCTTAGCGAAGAATATGGGCTTAAAAAAGGCGAATTCCCGCCGAAAACGTATTTATATTTCCTGCCGCTTATCGCCACGGTTTCCGTCAATTTTTGGGGCGGTGTGGCGCTTAAATACACGATAGTAGAAACGGTTTTATACGTGATTGCAATGCTTTGCGTAGGCTTTTTAGAAGAACTGATTTTTAGGGGCTTTTTATTCAAAGCGCTTTGCAAGGAAAACGTGAAAGTGGCTATCGTGGTTTCTAGCCTTACGTTTGGGTTTGGGCATATTGTAAATCTACTTACGGGCGCGGAATTTTTGCCCACGCTTTTACAAATTGCATACGCAACGGCGGCAGGTTTTTCGTTCACGATCATCTTTTATAAATCGGGCAGTTTATTGCCTTGTATCGTGGCGCATAGTGCAATGAACGCAACGAGCGTAATCGCGGCGGAAACGTCTTTTGGTCTTCACGTTATCACGGCGATTTTCATTGTGGTGGTTTCCCTTTTGTACGCGTTTTGGATTTTAAAAACCAGCCGCGTTGTAGAGCCGAGTGAGGCGGAAGAGTCGGAGCAATGAAAGGCAGATACTTTTGCTTGACGATGGTCGTTCGCGTAAATCAAATTGAGGTTGCGCCCGGAGTTAATTTGGGGGAAGACGAGCGCCGCGAGAACACGTATGAAAATTTCGTGCGATATCGTCAAGCGGTAGCGCGGGCGATTCCCGAAGCGAAAATTACGATTGCGTTTAGCCACGAAGCACTGAAAGATCAAAGCGAAAATTTTGTTGCGATCCGCAATAAAGCCAAAGAGTATCACGAACGCTATGGGGACGACGTGACCTACCTGTTAGGTGCATATTTTTGCGGCGTATATAGCCCTAGAAAAGAAATTTGTACGCACGTGGACGAGGCTTTAGAACTTTTACAAGTATTTATGGGAAAGGGGTATTTACCGCTTGCAATCGTGGGTGGTTTCGTGCCAGCCAAAGTAATGGAGCACGTTGCTTCTAAAGGGATTCGTACCATCCAAGGCGTGATTTTTAGCCAGTATTCTATCGATAATCAAGACGGCGACGGCTCTCCTTGCTATCCGTATTATCCGTCTAAAGAGCATTTTTGCAAACCCGCGCAAAGCGAGCAGGACAAGATTGATATCGTCACGTTAGACGGGTGGACGGTAGATTTTGTCAACGCCACCTATCCAGGGGTTTCGAGTGAGGGCTATAATAGCCGTATGGGCTGTGGGCCGATTGAAACGATCCGTCCGTTTGGGAAAGAGCAGGGCTTGCAAATTATGCTAGCATCCGCGGCGCAAATGTTAGAAGAGAGTTATCAGTTAAACGGTGGCTTTGGGTATGCTACCGCGATTTGGGAACTTTGTCTTGTACATAAAAACGGCTATCATCATATGGGGGTATGCGAAGAGGCGATTGAAGAGTTTTTGGTAAAACTAAAAGGAAGATTTTCAAACGTGCAGGTTGTCCCGTTTGGTACGGTGGGGGAAATTTTCCGTGAAACGCATAAAACAAATTCGTTTGATTATCGTTTTTGCCATCGGGGCATAGGCGTAGGCGGAAGCGACGAAAACGTCCAAATTGAGTGGTTTATGAACAGGTTATTTCGCCTTGGTTTACGCACGGATTTACAAACGGGCGAACGGCGAGTGATAGATTTTACGAATTACACGAAAAGGGCACAAGAACCGCCCGATTGCGATTATAAAAAGGGCGTGGTTTGCCGAAATTGGAGTTTGCTTGGGGACGTTAATCAAAAAGGTGTGCGTCCGCAAGATAAGCCTTTGAAAGTAGAGGAGCTAACGGCGGAGCAAAAAGCGTTAATTCGAAAGGCAGAAAACGAGTACGGCTTTAAGGTGTTGTAAATTGTAAAATGTTGTTTTAATTTATTGCAGAGCAATAGTTTTTGTGTTATAATAGTGGGAGACGTTATGAATCGTTTTATTGAAAATAGGAAATTTATACGTTCGACCTATAAAAGGAAATTAGTCCAGGATTAAGAAGTATTGTTGAAATGTCGCTTGCCGTTGGCAAACTTGATTATTATAAATATGTAATGGGGTAAAAATGAAAAAATTTTGTTTTACAATAGACGATAATATTCGTTTTTTACAAGAATTGACGGAAGGAAACTATGTAAGCTTGTTTTCTCATCCGTATACGGCTTTATTGAAACGTCTACATGAAAAATACGAAGTGAAAATACAGCTCAATTTATTTTATGAAAATGGTGCGTTTACGCTTAAGCAAGTGACGGATAAATTTAAACAAGAATGGCAGGAAAACGCCGAGTGGCTTAAATTATCTTTTCATTCACGTTTGGAAAACGTTTGTCCCTATGAGCATTCCGCTTACGAGGAGGTGTATCGCGATTGTATCGACGTTCATGAGCAGATTTCCCGCTTTGCAGGTAAAAACTCGCTTGCAAAAACGACGACAATTCATTATTGCCAAACAACCAAGGAAGGTCTGCGTGCCTTAAAAGATTGCGGAGTGCAGGGGCTATTAGGACTTTACGGAGACGAGAAAAAGCCGGAGACTTCCTACTGCCGTGACGAAAGAGAGGCGAGCTCTGCACGTGCAGGCAATGTAGTGTACGATGATGACTTGGCGTTTGCTGGAATAGACGTAGTATTGAATAACTATTCTTTGGAAGAAAACAAAAGGCGCTTAATAGCAATACAAAGTCGTGAAATAATAAAGATTATGATACACGAACAATATTTCTATTCGGATTATCCTAACTATCAACCCGATTTTGAAGAAAAAATAGATGATGCAATTTCCTTTTTGATTACAGACGGTAGGCAAAGCTGTTTTTTTGAAGAAATAACGGCATTGAAGAATTTTTACAAATAACATAATTAAAATAGGCGGGTAATATTATTACTCGCCTTATAATATAAAATTTAATACAAATAAAAAGTAAATCCGAACCATTCACTTGTTACAAGTATTTGGTTCGGATTATACTGATTTGGTGCCGCTGATCGGACTTGAACCGATACGGTCGTTAAACCGAGGGATTTTAAGGCAAATTTGGCTAATTTCAAGCAAATTTACAAGGCGGTAAAAAGTGCAAAAACGGGGCGATTTTGCACAAAAACTATATTAAAAAGCCCCAAAACATACAATCCGCGTGTAATCCCGATTTTGCTACTAAATCACACTTTCCCCCGATTTCCCCACGATAAAAATCACTCTTTTTAGCCACTTTTCTAAAATTTTGGCGTAAAAGAGTGATTTTTTTATCCATAAAACGATTGCACCGCCAAATTCATTAGCATTTTTCTGGGTTTGCCCAAAAAATAACTTATAAACAACGTTCAAATGCTTGCTTGTTTCGTTTTTTTGTGGTAAAATATTATTGGTTGAATGGTGGGTTAACCCACAAAATAACTTGCGAGGGGTAAAAATGATTATCAATAGAGATTATTATTTACAGAAATTAATCAATGCGAAACACAATGGTATGATTAAAGTGATTACGGGACTTAGACGTTCCGGTAAATCTTTTTTGCTTTTTGAGTTGTTTAATAAGCATTTAACGGATATAGGCGTTGATTCCGCGCATATTATAAAATTTGCTTTCGATTCTCAAGATTATTTGGATTTAATCGGGGAAGATTTGTTGGAATTGAATCTTAAAAAACGTAAAGTTGATCCCGTTAAATTTAACAATTATATTAAGAGCAAAATTATTGACAATAAAACGTATTATATTCTTCTTGATGAAATTCAGTTGTTGGATTCTTTTGAAACGGTCTTAAACGGGTATCTTAGGAAAAGCAATTTGGACGTTTACGTAACGGGAAGTAATGCAAAATTCTTGTCTAAAGACGTAATTACCGAATTTAGAGGGCGTGGTTGGCAAATTCACGTGAACCCGTTGTCGTTCAAAGAATATTTTGAGGCGTTCGGCAAATCTAAGGAAGAGGCGTATAATGAATATGCCGTGTACGGAGGGCTTCCTCAGGTATATGAATTTTCTTCGGATGCCGATAAGGTGAAATATCTAAACAGTATATTTGAAGAAACGTATTTGAAGGATATTATCGAAAGAAATAAGGTAGTGAACACCAACGAGTTGGGCGAGCTTCTCGATTTCTTGGCGTCTTCTATCGGCTCGTTAACCAATCCAACCAAACTGGCGAATACGTTTGCTTCCGTTAAACACGTAAAAATTCATCCAGATACGATAAGAAAGTATATCGAATATTTTGCGGATTCCTTTTTAGTTTCCACGCCGAAACGTTATGATATTAACGGTAAGGGATATATTAACTCGCCACTTAAATACTATTTTTCGGATATGGGGTTAAGAAATGCGAGATTAAATTTCAGGGAATTAGAACTTCCGCGCCTTATGGAAAATATCGTTTACAATGAACTTGTGATGCGTGGCTATAACGTAGACGTAGGGGTTGTGGAGTTATACGAACAAAACGGTAAAGGAAAAAGCGTTTTGAAGAAAACGGAAGTGGATTTTGTTTGCAATCAGTCGGATAAGAGGTATTATATTCAAGTTTCGTACGCATTAGATTCAGAAGAAAAGATTGCGCAAGAACAAAAATCATTACTGCATATCAACGACGCTTTCAAGAAAATTATTATTGTTAAAGATTCTATGAAGCCACACTATAACCAATACGGGGTTTATATCATCGGATTATACGATTTTTTACTGAATATGAATAGTTTAGATTTTTAATAAAAACTTTTAAAAACTTGACGGAAACTGTCATATTTAGTGTGGTAAAATATATCCGCAAATAATTATTTTGGGGTAGTTTATGTGGATAGTATAAGAAAGGATGCAAAGGGTTGCTTTGTAGAAGTTTTGAACGATTCGTTTGAAATCGGTAGGGTGCACATGTTTTTTGCCACTTACGACGTCAACAAACCGGAAGGAAAACGCCAAACGAACAGCGTGGCGATTTACCTTCCAATCAGTGAAGTGATAGAGCTTTGCCGTCAGGCGTCTTGTGGTGAATTACGCTACTTGATGAACGAAGCAAAGAAAAACAAATCGTACGAGCCGTTGTATCAAAGTTTAGGCGGCACGTCGGCAAAGAAACTCAAAAAGCGGAACAAGGCAAGAGCTGATGGGAAGAGTTTGTCCCGTACGCTAAAAATACTCGTTGGGGATAGATGCGATATTCGCTTAATAGCGGATAGCGGTCCCGGCGTAGAAAAC
>JAFTHR010000073.1 GCA_017457345.1 Clostridia bacterium
CCCCGCCGTTTTATCTTTCGCCGCTTCCGTTACGAGCACTTGGTACGCATCCGGATCAAACGTGTTGATATAACGCGCGCCTTCGTCGCTTTGCTCAACGGGAATATAAAGCACTTTGTCTTCTTCCGCATACCCCGTCACTTGTACGGACGCATCCGGCTCTTTTGCCGCCGCCGTGTACCAAGCAAGGTGCACGTATGCTTTTTCGTCTTCTAACTTATACGTGTCGTCGGAGAGTTCGTACACAACGGAAACGTATTCTTGTCCGTTCCCCGTTGCTTCTTCTACCTTCCCGTAAACGGTTGCATCCGCTTTCCCATCCCCGTTCGAATCGTAGTTGACCGTACCAAAGTAAATGGTAGAAGACAAATCGGTATAATTTGCGTAGTTTGCCGTACCCACGTCGTCGGGATCGTATTGATAGTACGTTGCCTTGCTAGAAGGCGACTTCGTTAACACGTCTACCACTTGCGTTGCCACGTTATACGCGTTGCCGATTACGAAAGAGTTGATTTCTTGGTTGACGATTAACACCGGTTTTGCGTTATCCGTCACCTTATTATCGGCATCCAGTTCAAAACTTTGTCCGTTCAATTCTTTCACGAGCACGTACGATTTCACCGTGTCCGCAGCCCCCGTAGGCATTGTCATTTTGAACGCCATCGGCGTCAACGAACTAGGCGCGTAATTTTCACCCACGTTTTCGAATTCACCGATTTGTTCCGCGGCTGCCGTGCCTTCCGCCAAGTTTACAAGGAACTTGCCGTAATCGTCGTCCGTGGGAGCGGCTTTTTCGGAAAGGCTAAGCGTTAAATCGCCCGTGGGCGAGGTGAGTTTCTTCTCTGCCCCGTCGTTCACTTTCACGTACGTGCCGTCCGTTTTATTTTCAAACTTCACAACGTTTACCGCTTTATCGTCCTTTACCGCAAACGCAGAGTTGGTCGTGAACGTAATTTCAAACGTTGCAAAATTCAAGTCTAAAAACGAGAACTTGAAGTTAAAATAACTCTTCGCGGTAGCGTTATCTTGCCATTTTAACGCAAGGTTGCGTTTGTAGTTCACCGTACCGCCTTCAATCGCGTATTCAAGCGCGGTGTAGGATTTTTCGGCAACGGTCTTTGCAACTACGTCTGAACTGCCCGTTTCGGAAAAACCGATAGTAGAAAGTTCGTATTTTTGCGCTTCGGTCGCTGCCGAAGCACTCACGCCGTTTGCATCACCCGCAGAGAGCGCGCCCCCAAACGCCGCCACGCCAAGCGTTGCCGCGAAAAGAGCCGTCAATTTTTTAAAGTTGAATTTTTTCATAATTCCTCGCAATACCCGGTGAGTTCTACTCACCCCCATATTATGCTCATTTTATTTTACACCCAATCAGGGCTTTTGTCAATCGCATTTGCGCCTTATTTAAGCGCTTTTTGATTTTTTACTTGCTTTTAACCCGCTTTTAACGTTGTTTTTAGCGTTGTACGGGCTCTACCGCCGCCGCTATCGAAAAGTTCTTCCACGGCGTTTCTTCTTCCGGCGGATACGCCATAAATTTTAAGCGCTCTTTCGTGATCGGGTGCGTGAACGATAACGAATACGCCCAAAGCGCCAACTTCCCTTTTTGCGCCAACGCACCGCCGTAGCGCATATCCCCGAATACGGGATGGGAAATCCCCGCCGTTTGTACGCGGATTTGATGCGTTCTACCGGTATGCAAACGCACTTCGGTCAAACAAAGTTTGCCTTTCTCTTCAAGCACCTTATAGTCTAGTTCCGCATACTTTGCGCCTTCTTCCGAAGGAGTACAAATATACACCATATTGTTCACGGTGTTTTTTCTAAGATAATTACAAAGCGTGCCGCGTTCGGTATCCGGCGTGCCGCAAAGCACCGCCAAGTATTTCTTCTCAAAATCCCCGTTTTGCAAACCTTCCGTGAGCCGTGCCGCCGCCTTCGAAGTTTTTGCGTACACCATTACGCCGCCTGTGGGACGGTCTAACCTGTGCACTAACCCAAGATACACGTTGCCGGGTTTTTGGTGTTTTTCTTTTAAGTACCGCTTGATCATATCGAGCAAGTTATCGTCCTTGCTTTCGTCTGGGCAGCACGCCGTCATTTGGCGTTTGCTTACCACGATCAAATGATTGTCTTCGTATAACACTTCGTCTTCTGTTAAAGTGAGTTGTTCATTTTCCATCCGTTATTCCCCTTTCGCTCCGTTTGCGATAAACATTCCGCCTGCGCCGCAAGGCAAGGCAATTCCTTCTTCCGTTTTAATTCCCACTTCGTATGCTTCCACGTCGCCTACAAACCCCTTTAAGGTGAGCGTGAGCACGTTTTTGAGTACTAGCGGTTGCAACCCCGTGGTATAACTGTTGATGAGCACGAACAACGGATTATCCGAAAGTACCTGCGTGCAAAGTTCCACGAATTTATATAAATCGTTTTCAATCTTCCAAGTTTCTCCGTTCGGGCCTCTGCCGTAAGAAGGGGGGTCCATAATGATTGCGTCGTATTTGTTGCCACGGCGGATTTCCCGTTGCACGAACTTGAAACAATCGTCTATGATGTAGCGAATTCCGCTTTCAATCCCCGAAAGCCTTGCGTTTTCTCCCGCACGCTCCACCATGCCTTTTGCCGCGTCTACGTGCGTGACTTGCGCCCCCGCCTTTGCACACGCAACCGAAGCGCCGCCCGTGTAGGCGAATAAGTTGAGCACTTTTATCGGTCTGTTTGCGGATTTTATGAGTGACGTCATTTTCTCCCAGTTCACCGCTTGTTCAGGGAACAAACCCGTGTGCTTAAAACCCATAGGTTTAATTTTAAACTTTACGGAGAGCGGCGCGTAGCCGATTTCCCATTCGGAAGGGAAGGGGCGCAGGATTTTCCATCCACCACCTCCGTTTTCGCTGCGTTTATAATAGGCGTTGAGTTTAGGATGCGAAAACATATCCTGCGAGGCAGGCCAAATCGCTTGAGGGTCGGGGCGCAAAAGATACACGTCCTTCCATCTTTCCAGCTTATACCCGTCACCCGTTGCAAGTATGGAGTAATCGGTCCAGTTTTCCGATATTTTCATAAAAATCGATCTCCCTGCCTTTATAAAAGGCACACTACTTCATTATGATTTTTAATTATATCAAAAACAAGGGGTTTTTGTAAAGTGTTTTACGCCGTTTTTCTCTAAAAGAA
>JAFTHR010000074.1 GCA_017457345.1 Clostridia bacterium
GCTTTTGCTCTTCGGTATATTCTTCATAAGGCCAAGGATGATAAGTAAGCGGCGGTCTAGGACCGATAATGCTCATATCCCCTTTTAAGATGTTGATAAGTTGGGGCAACTCGTCTAAACTCGTGGCACGGAGCACTTTCCCCACTTTCGTCACGCGGGCGTCCCCTTTTCCAGAGTACACGCCACTACCCGTTTTTTCCGCACCCACGCACATAGAACGGAACTTGTATATCCAAAACACTTTCCCGTTCCTACCGATTCTTTCTTGCTTAAAAATAATAGGGCCTTTCGACTCCACCTTTACTGCAATTGCCACAAGGAGCATCACCCACCATAAAAGGAGTAAAGCCACTAGCGCCAAGGTAAAATCGATTGCCCTTTTAAAAAACCGCTTGTACATATATGCGACCGCCTAATCTTTCGTTTATCTTTCCCGCAAGCGCTCGTTTCGCCAAGACGATCCCATTTAGCAAGTAGCGCGCATATTGCGAAGAACTATACTATTACTAACGTATAGTATAACACAACGCGCGCGCAATGTCAATACGGGGAAATTAATTTTTTTGTGAAAATTAACGCTTTTTTATACTTTTTTTCACTTTTTTACAAAATTTCTCATTGAAAAAAGTTTTTTATCTCCAACCGTTGACAAAACGTTTTATACGTAGTATAATTAGAATAATCTGCGGTGTTCGGAGTCCGATTTGAACGCAATCCACGTCGATAATAAGGGAGCACGTATTCGGGGCGATAGGCAAGGTCTGTTTTACGGAAAGTCTGATTCGTCAAGATGCAGCACCCACCTGCTTAAATAGCGGGTTGACTTTATTTCGGAGTGCGGCACAGGCGGATTTTTTTATGCAAAAAAAGGCGCATCCGCGCCTTTTTATTTTGATACCTGCCCCGCTCTTTTTCTAAAAGTTGCGGAGTTATTTTTTATTCTTTTTTCTCTCTTTCCTCGCTTGTTTTTGCCCTTTTTCCCAAACAAGGAGAGTTCTATCACCCATCACCCTATACAGCCTATAAAGCCAAGGCATATGGTAAAACGCCGAATAAACTAAACGTTTTTTTAACGAAAAAATTTTCTCTCTTTTTACGTAATCCTTAACGAGAAAATAGGCTTCTTTCGCTTTCTTTTTTACCCCTTTATCTTCCGTGTAAGTAGCCACGTAGCGATAAGCAAATAGCGTTTTTAACACCGTTTCCGCATAAAAATCTTTGGCTTTGCACCGTTCATTCTTTTCCGAAAAGTATTCGCAATACGCTTCTAACGCCGCTTCGAAATCCTTATGCGAAAGTTTCGTCACCGCCGAATCGGAACGCGCATAGTAAAAATAAAGCGGCAAGTCTATGTAGCAAAAACCAACGTCTGGATTTTCCGCTGCCAGTCTACGATTAAATAGCGCGTCCTCCCCATATTTTATGCCGCCTCTAAAGCGAAAATTAGATAAAAGTTCGCGTTTGAAAATTCGAGCACAGACGATATACTTTTCTTTCTCTCCACCTTGCATTACTTCCCAAAAAGGCTTTCTATACACCGTAAAATCCTTCGACTTTACTTCAGTTTTATCTTCGTCTTCCGTAAAACGCTCGTACCCGCACGCAACGATTTGAACCGCATTCTCCGCTTCTTTTACAAGTTCTTCAAAGAAAGTCAAATGTACAAAATCGTCGGCATCCACAAACGATACCCACTCGCCCGTCGCTTCGTCGATCCCACGATTGCGCGCGGAAGATACGCCGCCGTTTTCTTTATGAATTACCTTCACTCGCGGATCTTTTGCCGCGTACTCGTCGCAAATCACAGGAGAGTTGTCTTTCGCACCGTCGTCCACTAAAATAATTTCTAACGCGGAATACGTTTGATTGACAAGGGAATCTAAACATCTACGAAGGTATTGCTCCACGTTATACACGGGTACAACTACCGATATCAACGGTTGTTTTTTAGCCATTTTTCTTTGCTCTTCTCCTGTTCTTTTTCAACGCTTTTTGTTCTTTTTCCCATTCCAACCACATTTTATCTGCAAGTAGATGTTGCACGCGATAGATAATCGGGAAGAGATATACCGCTTTTAAAATAATGCGTTCTTTGAAAGAAAACGCTTTGATCCTTTTTGCGTACTTCCAAACGGGCGCAAAGTAGGTCTTAACGTTTTTTCTAACCGTCTTTTTATCGTCGCAAAATGTTGACATATAACGATAACGGTTTAACATATCCAGCATCATTGTGCCGTACATCATTTTTACCGAATGCGTTTCCTCCGCCGCACAAAACCACTCGTAGTTTACTTGAACCACGTTTAATAACTTTTCCGCCGAAACGGTCATAATCGCAGAACCAGGGCGTGAATAATAATAGTACATAGGGCGATCAATACAACATATACGCGCATTCTCGTGCCCAACCAACATATTCTTCTTGATAAGCGTATCTTCCCCATAACTTAAACGCTTATCAAAACGCAAACCTTTGAATAAATACTTTTTAAATACGTGTCCGCAAACAAAATGCTGAACGTCCTTACCGCCTTGCAGGCATTGCAGATAGGATTCAACCGATACCTGATACCCTGTAATTTCTTCTACAACGGGTTCTATCCCATATACCATTTGGAAGCCGCACGCCACAATATCCGCATTGTTTTTTTGCGCTTCCATCATAAACGTATCAATAAAGCTTAAATGCAAATAATCGTCGGCATCCACAAACGATACCCATTCGCCCTCTGCTTCGTCAATCCCACGATTGCGCGCAGACGACACGCCGCCATTTTCTTTATGAATTACCTTCACTCGCGGATCCTTTGCCGCGTACTCGTCACAAATCGCAGGCGAACCATCCGTAGCACCGTCATCCACCAAAACAACTTCGATATTTTGATACGTTTGATTTACGATTGAATCTAAGCATCTACGCAGATATTTTTCTACGTTATATACAGGTATAATCACCGACACCAACGGCTCTTTTTTCTCTTGCATACGCGCGCCCCCAACGACATTTTCTTTATTCTATCAGTCTTCTAATCCCAATAAATAATCAACTCTAACTTCAAAAAAACGAGCAATAACAACAATAGTCTCTAAATCCGGCTGATTCCTGCCACGTTCCCAATCACAAATACTGCTATTATTCGTTAATAAAATACTCGCCAACTCTTTTTGAGTTAATCCAGCACTTTTTCGCAATTCACGCAAGCGTTCACTAAATATCTCCATTCGTTATCCCTTTATAAGAAATAAATCATTATACTCCCTACATTATTAATTATAGGGAAATCCCCTAAAATTAGTTGATATTAGGGAAATCCCCTAATATAATTTGTGCTTAGGAGATAAATTAAGACGGGACTTCTTAGAGTTAGGAAGATTTCATATCGCAATAAAAGGCTAATCGTTCTCCCTAATAGAAAACAAAGAATACGCTAAAAGAAATTTTTGGCACAAAAAAAAGGCGCAAATGCACCTTTTATCTTGATATCTAATTCACTTTTTCTAAAAACCACTCCCTGCCCTATGCGTTTAAAGCCATTCTAAACTTCCAAAAACTGCTATATTTTAAAGCCGTTTGCTTTGTAAGCGGCATAATCAAAAGACTCAATTTCTTCCATTGCAACTTTATGGGATTCGTAAAACCCTTTTTGTTCTTCGTATCCCGTACCCAAATCGGCGTTTAAATAGGCGTCTGCGATATCGCACCCTAGTTTAGGCGAAACGTAAAATGTGCCCATTGCAAGCACGTTTACGCCGTTCCCCGTAATGGCGCGCAACCCCGCCGCAACGCTCTCCACTACACCTGCGTGCACGTGCGGACATTTGCTCGCAGCAATATGAATTCCCATACCCGTACCGCAAAACACGAGCGCACGCTCAAACTCCCCTTCGCTAATTTTCGAGCCGACTCGAAACCCAACGCGCTGGAAGGCGTTTTCTTCGGCGTAAAAATCCGATTCATTTAAAACGCCAAGGTCGGTGATTTTCCATCCTTTTTCACACAAATGGGCACACACCGCTTCTTTTAAGGGATAGCCGGAAACGTCTGCACCTACCACTAAGTATTTCTCTTTAATCGTTTTCATTTAAACTATTCACTCCGCTATAAAACTGCTTTTAACGTATTATACCACGTTATCGATAAAAACGCAAGTACAAAAATCCGCTCAAATATAGGCTTCATAATACTTGAAAATTATCGCCCCTCGGCAAAAAAAGTACAGCAAAAAAAAAGGATAGGCGCTAAATGTGACCCGTACGAGGGCTTGCCGTTTCCCACGAGCGGGAAGCCCTCGGCAAAGAAATTTTCTTAGCGGGAAAATCACAAATCTATGAGTCTTCGCACTTCCGGTACGTGGTGACAGAAAAAAAACGCACACCAATCAAGGTGTGCGTTTGTGCTGGTGACCCGTACGGGACTCGAACCCATGATACCACCGTGAGAGGGTGGTGTCTTAACCGCTTGACCAACGGGCCATATTTAATTTTTATTGTCGTCCCGTACCGTACGGGGGCTTTCGCTTACGCTCAAAGAAAATCAAAGATTTTCCGAATCCATAGTGCCACCGTGAGAAGCGAACGCCTTAACCGCTTGTTGAGCGCGCCTTATTTAGTTTTTGTTTGTCGTCCCGTACCGTACGGGGGCTTTCGCTTGCGCTCAAAGAAAATCAGAGATTTTCCGAACCCATAGTGCCACCGTGAGAAGCGAACGTCTTAACCGCTTGTTGAGCGCGCCTTATTTAGTTTTTTGTGTGCCGTCCCGTACCGTACGGGGGCTTTCGCTTGCGCTCAAAGAAAATCAAAGATTTTCCGAAC
>JAFTHR010000075.1 GCA_017457345.1 Clostridia bacterium
GTTTTTCTCAATACAAGCATTATTGTAGCACAATTTTTGTCGAGTGTAAACTGTTTTTAATGGGTTAATCTTGAAAAAAAGTAAAAAAATTAAGAAAATGAGGTCCTTTTTTCAAAATGCAAATAGTGACGGGCGGAATTGGTTTTTTCGATAGTGGAATCGGCGGGTTGAACGTCTTGCGCGCGTGCGTGCCTGCGCTCCAAGATTACACGTATTACTATTATGGCGATACGGAGCACGCTCCCTACGGCAATTTGAAAACACAAGAGATTTTCCGTTATACGCTTGCGGCGTTTGAGGGGTTTGAGCGGCTTAACGTGCAAGCGGCGGTTGTTGCCTGTAATACCGCAACGGCGGTTTGTATTGACGAGTTGCGGGCTCGTTTCTCTTTCCCTATCGTTGGCACGGAACCTGCCCTTTTCACGGCGGCAAAGCAGGGCGGTAGAGTGCTCGTTCTATGCACGCGCGCTACCTATGAAAGCATTCGCTTTCAAACACTTTGTAATTTGGCGCGTATTCGCTATCCAAATAGTGATATTAAAGCACTCCCGTGTGATGGGCTAGCAGGTGCAATCGAACGGGCCAATTTAATGGATAAAAGCCGTGATTTTTCGGCGTATTTTCCAAAGATGGAAACGGATTCCGTTGTGCTCGGTTGTACCCATTATTCCTTTGTAAAAGACGAGATAGAGACCTTTTATAATTGCCCTTCATACGACGGCAACGAAGGGGTTGTTGCACGGTTAAAATCAATTATAAAGGAGAAAAAAGGGCGGGAAGTGGTCAGCAAAGAGTGCTTTGATGCAGTGTTTTTGGAAAAATCACCGTTTAATCCGCTATCGGTTTACTTCCTTTCAACAGGAAAAATGGTCATAAAAACCAAATACGAACAAATGTTCGGCATAAAAAACAGGTAAATCAAGGTTCAAAGGGTTAATAATCCCAAAAAAAGTACAAAATTAACAACTTTTTTTTAAAAATCACTTGACAATGGTTAAAAATGGTTATATAATGGGTATCTCACTACTTGAAAAGGAGGGAATAGAGCAAATGTTAAACTTCTTTAGCGGAAAATACGAACATCAACTCGACGATAAGAATCGTTTGCGTATTCCCGCAAAGTTCAAGAAAGGGTTGACCAACGAACAAGGCGAAGTTGATTACTCGTTTGCGCTCGGCAAGAACGGTTGTATTTACGTTTTCCCGTATAACGTGTTAGAAGAGATAATCGAACAACTCACGCAAGAATCGCTTGGTGAGGCGTCTGTTGCAACCATGCTCTTTTTTAGCCACATCTACGCGGCGGAAGAAGACATGCAGGGCAGAGTGGTATTACCTTCCACTTTAAAGCAACTCGTTGGCATTAAAAAAGATATTGTGACTGTCGGCTACGGCAGACGTCTTGAAATCTGGTCGGCGGAACACTACAACGAATACGTGGCGAACGCAAACTACGACGAGGAGTTTAAGACGTTAGGGATTTAACCATGTTAGATTTTTCACACAAACCCGTTATGCTCGAAGAGTGTATGGAGGGGCTTGGCGTTAAGGAAGGCGGCGTTTGGTTCGACGGAACCGTTGGCGGAGGCGGCCATTCCTACGAGATACTTAAAAGAAGCGCCCCTACGGGCATATTGATTGCAACCGATTTAGACGACGAAGCGATTGCCGCAGCGTCTAATAGATTAAAGATGTTCGACGGTAGATTTTCCATCTACAAATCGAACTATAAAAACTTCGAAGAAGTGTTCGAAAAGGCAGGCGTGGATAAAATCGACGGTGCGCTTCTCGATTTCGGTGTATCTTCTCATCAAATCGACGACGAAGACCGTGGGTTCACCTATCGGGCGGCAAACGCACCGCTAGATATGCGGATGGATCAAAGCTCGTCGCTTACCGCAGAAATCGTGGTGAACACGTATAGCGAAGATCGGTTGAAAAAGATTTTTAAAGATTACGGCGAAGAAGCGTTTGCAAAGCAAATTGCTAGAAATATCGTGAAAGCGCGTGCGGTAAAACCGTTAAAAACTTCCGGGGAACTTTCCGAAGTGATTAAAGCGAGCATCCCGAAAAAGTTTCAAGTGGGTGCGCCGTGCGAGAGAAAGGTGTTTCAAGCCCTGCGCATAGAAGTAAACGCCGAATTAGAAGGGTTATACGATTTAGTAATTTCGCTTACTAGGCGTTTACAAACGGGTGGCAGAATTGCCATTTTAACCTTCCACTCACTGGAAGATAGAATTGTAAAGGAAGCCTTCCGTTATTTAGAAAGCCCGTGCACTTGCCCCAAGAGTTTTCCCGTTTGCGTATGTGGAAAAAAAGCGGACGTTAAGGTTATCACGAATAAACCGATTGTGGCGAGCAAAGCGGAGACTGAGGAGAACACAAGAAGTAAATGCGCAAAACTGCGCGTTGCTGAAAAGTTATAAAAAACCAAAGCCGAAAGGCACTTCAATAAACAAAGGGAGAGAAAATTATGGCTACGATTGTTGAAAATCAAACGATGGAAAGAACGGAAACCGTCCGTGATTTACAAGCGGAATTACATAATGCGCAAATTAGAGAGCGTTTCCGTGAATTACAACAAGCGCAAGAAAGTCAATTCAAAAGCGTATTCGGGGAAAGCGGTGCGTCTAATTTTAGCGCGCCCACGGCAAGCGTAGCAGTAGAAGAAAAGCCGGCGGTTGCCGCTGAACTTTTCACCACGGCAACTCTTGACCGTGTGATTGAACATGCTCCCGTACAAGAAGTTTCTCAAATCCAAGAAACGGAAGCCGTTGCGGAAACGTTCACGGTTAGCCGTTTGGCAAAAGTTGTTGCTGGGGCGTTTGCGGCAGTTTGTGTTGCAATGGTTGCTATGATTTGCGTAAACACGCAAGTAATTCGCCAAAAAACGGAACGTTTAGAACAATTAAACGTTGAAAAAACGCAACTTGCACAAGAAGACGCGGCAATTCAAAGCCGTATCGAAAATGCAAGATCGGAAGAAGCGATCAGAGCGTACGTTGAAAGCCTTGGAGTAAACGCAGGCAACTAATTCACGTGAGGTATCACTATTAAAAAACTTTATAAAGATTATTCCGTATCTGTTTTACGAAAGAGGTTATTGGCCATTACTGTGGCAATAACCTTTCTTTTTTGCTTTTTATTCGCACGGTTTTTCTACGTTCAAATCGTTTGGAGTGAAACGCTAAACTACCGCGCGCTCGATCAATGGATGCGCGAGATTCCTATCGTTGCCGAGCGCGGAAAAATTGTGGATTCAAGCGGCGTGGTATTAGCGGATAACACCACGGCGTACACGGTGTATTTGCGATCGAACGCCGTAAAGAATAAAGCGGAAACCGCAAAAGTTGTTGCGAATGCGTTGGGGATAAGCGAAGCGGAACTTTTAGAGAAATTAAACAAGGTAAAAGCCTCGGAAATCACCGTAAAAAAGCACGCAACCAAAGCGGAAATTGAAGCGCTTTGTAAAAAAAGTGTAGAAGGTTTGTACTATTCGCGGGATAACGTGCGTTATTATCCCAAAGGGCAAA
>JAFTHR010000076.1 GCA_017457345.1 Clostridia bacterium
GAACCGCAAGCGTTTGTGCGTTCGAAACTTCGTTATCGTAACCCACGGGAACTTTGATATCGGTGTTGTTATTGATATGGTCTTTGTAAACCACCACCTTTTCTTCCCCAACCGTGAAAGTTAAGGTGATTGCAGACGAAGAAGGAGCGCCTGGGCTCACGGCAGAAAGTTCTTCTTTGAAAGTATTCACAAGTTCTTTCCCCGCCTTGGTAAGGTGCACTTGCACGTACGCATAACCGTTCAACGAACCGTGGGAGAATTTTTCCACGTAATCGCTCACGTTCGCATCTTCCAAGCCTTCGATTGCCGCACCGCCTTTGAGCATTTCAAGTTCGCTAGAATAAGCAAACACGGTAATCACCGCTTTTGCGTTCGCTTCGTATTTGGGAACGCTAACGCGGATGGAATAATCGTCTACGATAGAAACGCTATAATCCGAATATCCTTTTCCCACGTAGCGCGCAGCCACTTTATCCGCCGCCGCTTTAAACGACGTTTTAAAGTTCTCGCTTACGTCTGCACTCGTCAATCCATCTTCTTTCGAAGTGAAAATGCCAAAGTCCGGATCCGTGGAAAGGTACAATCCCTTATGCGCCACGTAATCTTCCTTACTTTCCGCCGACAAACTTTCGTAGTCCGATTCCGTGATAACGCCTTCGGGGTAATAGTACGAATAGTACCCGCCACCGTAATCAGCGCCGAGGTCGTATTGCAAAACGACGGGATTCCAACTCTTCGGCAAACCGTCGATTAAGAACGGAATGTCGAACGCGGGAAAGATCGTAAGCAAACACAACGCAACGGTGACGATGGTTATTAAAATCATCAATGCCACCGATTTTTTCTTGCCCATTTTTTGCCTCCTGGTTTTGCGGATGATCCGCATAACGATAATACTTTTTCATTATATCGTATTTTTAGCGCCGCCGTCAAGTTGATCTAGCCAACTTAATCGCACTTTTTTCGTTTTTTATTAAAAAAAACCATTTTTTCCGGGGTTTTACTCCTTACGAAAACGGTTTTATTCTTCTTTTTAAAAACACTATGTGTTTTATTTGCCCATCAGTTTCTTTTCCGCCAAAATATGCATTGCACATTCAATGCGCTTTTTCATCATTGCGCACGTGGTTTCGTACGGCTCGTCCATATCGCCGTTATAGTGGTAGTTGTTGGCGCTACAACCGCCCGAACAAATGAATTTTGCAAAGCAGTTTTCGCACTTTTTACGAGTGAATAAGCAAGAGTTTTTAAACTTCTCGCGAATTTCGGGATGCACGATCCCTTCGAACACGTTCCCAAGATAAAAATCCTTTTCTCCCGCAAATTGATGGCAAGGATATAAATCCCCGTTCGGCACAACGGAGAAATACTCGTTCCCCGCGCCGCAAGCCGAAACGCGCTTAGAAAGGCAAGGTCCGCCCTCTAAATCTACGTTAAAATGGAAGAAATTAAAGCCCTGCCCTGCTGCGTAGCGCTTTAAATACTCGTCGCAAAGGTTTTCGTATTCCTTTTCGATCGCAGGCACATGCTCCGCCTTGATTTGCAGATCTTCTATCTCCGTTACAACCGGTTCCATAGAAATGGAATCAAAGCCTTGATCGGCAATGAATAAAACGTCCTTTGCAAAATCCAAATTCTTTGCCGTGAACGTACCGCGAACGTAGTAGTGCTTATCCCCACGCAGTTGCACGAACTTCTTGATTTTATCAATGATTAAAGCGTACGTTCCTTTGCCGTTGATCGATTTACGAATCTCGTCGTGTACTTCCGGTCTACCGTCTAAAGAAAGCACCACGTTTTCCATTTCAGCGTTGAAAAACTCAATTACCTCGTCGTTCAAAAGAAGGGCGTTGGTCGTGGTGGTAAACAGGAATTTTTTGCCGTGCTTTTCCCCTTGTTCTTTGGCGTACGCCACCGTCTTTTTAATTACTTCGTAATTCATAAGCGGTTCGCCGCCGAAAAAATCCATTTCCAAAACGCGGCGCTTACCGCTGTTTTCAATCAAGAAATCTACCGCTGCTTTTGCCGTTTCAAAACTCATAGATTCGCGTTTGGAATGGTACGCGCCTTCGTCTGCAAAACAATATCGGCAGCGGAAGTTGCAATCGTGGCAAATGTGAATACAAAGCGCTTTTACTTCGTTCGATTTCACGGGGTACGCCTTCACTTCTTCCTTAAAGAGCAATCCTTGATCTTTGAGCGCCGAAACGTCTGCAAGCGCTTCTTTAATTTGCTCGTCCGTAAGATAGGTGACGTCTACGTCCTGCCCCAGTTCCTTGGCTTTGATAACGTCCGCCGTGGCTTGGTCGCATTCGTGCAAAGAGCCGCTGCCTACGTCGTAAATATAATTTTTGTCGTGATAAGAAAATACGTGTATCATTTTTCAAATAAAACGCAGGGAACGCTCAGCGATCCCCGCTTTCCTTTTTTGGTTTGATTATGCGGCAAAAAAGGGCGCGTAAAACCTACGCGCCGAATACCGCGTTTTCGTGATTACTTTTGTTCGATCTTTTCTTCGCGAGTCACTCTTTCGCAGGATTGATTGCCTACGGTGCAGCTCGTTTTGCAAGCCGATTGACAAGTGCTTCTGCATTCGCCGCAAGCGGTCACTTTCTTTTCTTGGGGTTTTGCAATCGTTTTAATCATAATACGTTTCTCCTAACTGAATTGAGATTGTTATTTGTATTATAATACACTTTCATTAAAAATGCAAGCGGTTTTTTTAATAAAATCAGGATTTTTTCAAGTTCACCGATAAAACGCCGCCGATCCCGCCGATTACTACGCCGAATAAGAGTTCTAAAAGAAACGCACGCGGAACACTTCCGCCGATTGCGGAAAAGGTAAAGCAGGTGAGCATAAGTGCTAACGCCCCCACTATCACGCCTTTTAAAAGCCCTTTGCTCTCTCGAAGCGATAACAAACACCCCGCGATAACCGCAAGCGCTTTAATCACTACCGTGACGGGGCGAATTACGCCGTTCGGCAGGTTAAAAATTCTTAAAATCGCCGCAAATAAAAAGGTGAGCAGTAGCGCCGCCACAACGGAAAGGAGCACGCCTTTCACCACTTGGAACGCGCCTGAAAAATTAGTTTCTCGAAACATAAAAACACCTCCGCATTATCGTATGCGGAGGGTTAGGTTTAATATGAGTAAATTATTCGGCTTTTTCTTCCGTTTTTACTTCTTCCGTTTCAGGAGCGGTTTCTACCACTTCTTCTTTGGTTTCTTCCTTTACTTCTTCTTTTACTTCTGCCTTAGGTTCTTCTTTCTTTACAACGGCATCCGTTTGGTAAACCGCTTGTTTATCGAACTTAATGCAGCACTTGCCGCTCTTTTCCGTACCCGTTTCAAGAACGAAGGTATTATCTTCGGGGCATACTTCTACCACGATACCGCAAATCCCGCCGATCGTTTTCACTTTGTTGCCGGGTTGAATTGCATCAAGCATTGCTTTCGTTTCTTCTTGTCTCTTCTTTTGCGAACGGCTATTGAACACGAACATTACCACGATAATCGCTACCATAATAACGATCAAAATCCAACTACCTGCACTACTTGCTAATAAATTATACATAGGTTCTTTCTCCTTGTTTTTCAATCTATACTACAATAATACCTTTTTTTTTTCGATTTTAGCAAGTGTTTCCAATCGATTTTTCTTTATTTTTCTTCGATTTTCATAAACTTTTCACTTATTCTTGCCAAAAACGATTACCATTTGCCCGTGCCGCCGTACTTTTTGTAGAATTCGGCAACGTACTCTTTCACGTAGCCACCCAAAATCGCTTGGCGCAAACCCTTCATCAGTTTATGCAAGAAGGTCACGTTATGCAAACTCAATAACATTGCCCCGTACATTTCCCCCGTGTTTATAAGGTGACGTAAATACGCTTTGGTGTAATGCTTGCAGCAATAACAATCGCACTCTTCGTCTAACGGAGAGAAGTCTTCTTTGAACTTACCGTTTCGAACGACTACCCGCCCGTGAGAAGTCATTGCCGTGCCGTTTCTTGCAATCCGCGTAGCAAGAACGCAATCGAACATATCCACCCCGCGGAGCGTGCCTTCAATTAAACAATCGGGCGATCCCACGCCCATTAAATACCTAGGAACGTCGGTTGGTAAAAGCGGTTGCAAATCGTCTAACAATTCATACATAAGCGGTTTCGGTTCACCCACCGAAAGTCCGCCGATAGCAATCCCGTGTTTCACGAACGGCAACGTGCGCTCTAAACTAGCGCGGCGCAAATCCTTATACATATTCCCTTGCACAATCGGGAAAAGCGCTTGCTCGGGTTTGTTGTGATACTTATAGCACCGTTCTAGCCAAGCCGCCGTGCGCTTCATAGCCGCTTCCGCTTGAGCGTGCGTGTAGCCGTATTCACTACACTCGTCGAACGCCATAATGATATCCGCGCCCAAATTTTGTTCTACTTCGATCGCGCGCTCGGGCGTGAAGAAATGTTTGCTTCCGTCGATATTCGAAGAGAACTCAACCCCCGAATCGGTAATTTTATTCAAGTTCCCAAGCGAGAAAACTTGAAATCCGCCGCTATCGGTTAAAATGGGTTTATTCCAGTTCATAAAGGAGTGCAATCCGCCCGCTTCTTTCACGATATTATCGCCGGGGCGCATATATAAGTGATAGGTGTTCGCAAGCAAAATTTGCGTACCTGCCTCCTCCAAATCACGCGGGAACATCCCTTTTACCGTTGCCTGCGTGCCTACAGGCATATACACCGGCGTTTCAATATCGCCGTGCGGAGTGTGAAGTATCCCCGCTCTTGCGCCCGTTTCCGGATCGGTTTTTATCAGTTCAAAAGAAAAGTATTCGTTATTCATTGTTCTCTTTCCGTTTTCTATTTTGAACGATTATACCACAACGCCGAAAAAAAAGCAAGAAAAAAACAGCCCGACTGAGGACTGTTTTCTCTATCCCTTTCTTATTCTAATTCGAACGCGCCCGTGTACAGTTGATAGTACATCCCTTTTTGTTCAATGAGTTGGGCGTGCGTGCCACGCTCGATAATTCTACCGTGGTCAAGCACCATAATGGCGTTCGAATTCATAACCGTGGAAAGCCTGTGCGCGATAACGAATACCGTGCGCCCTTTCATCAGTTTATCCATACCGTCTTGTACTAGAGCTTCCGTTCTCGTATCGATAGAAGACGTTGCTTCGTCTAAAATCATCACGGGGGGATCGGCTACCGCCGCGCGCGCAATCGATAGCAGTTGGCGTTGCCCCTGCGAAAGGCTTGCGCCGTTGTTCGTAAGCACCGTTTCGTAGCCGTGCGGTAAACGACGAATAAAATCGTGCGCGTTTGCAAGTTTCGCCGCTTCGATACACTCTTCATCCGTTGCGTCCAACCTGCCGTAACGGATGTTATCCATCACCGTACCCGTGAACAAATTCACGTCCTGTAATACCACGCCGAGAGAGCGGCGCAAATCGTCTTTACAGATTTTGCTCACGTTGATCCCGTCGTAGCGGATTTTTCCTCTGGAAATATCGTAAAACCGGTTGATAAGGTTAGTGATGGTAGTTTTCCCCGCACCCGTTGCGCCCACGAACGCAATTTTTTGCCCGGGCTTTGCATAGAGCGATACTTCGGAAAGTACCTGCTTTTCGGGTACGTACCCAAAGTCTACGCCTTCCATCATAATATCCCCTTTGAGTTCCACGTAGGTGGTTGTACCGTCCGCCTTATGATAATGTTTCCAAGCCCAAAGCCCCGTGCGTTCTTGCGTTTCCATAAGTTCGCCGTTTTCGCCGCGTTTGGCGTTCACAAGTTTCACGTATCCTTCGTCCTGCTCGGGTTGTTCGTCCATTAACGTGAACACGCGGCTCGCACCTGCAAGCCCCATTGCCACCATGGATACTTGTTGAGACATTTGGTTTACCACTTGGGTGAAATTTCTAGACATACTCAAAAACGCCACCACAACGCCTACGCCCATTACGCCAACGCCGCTAACGATACTTTGCAACCCTACGTTCGACCAGCCGAACATCACCCATAAGCCGCCTACAATCGTTAATAACACGTAGGTAAAATTACCGATATTGCTAAGGATAGGGCCTAAAATGTTGCCGAACACGTGTGCTTTTTCACTATCGTGAAACAACTTATCGTTATAGCGGTCGAAATGTTCTTTGGCGCGTTCTTCGTAGGTAAACACCTTTACCACTTTTTGCCCTTTAATCATCTCTTCCACGAACCCTTCTTCTTGGGCAAGGGACGTTTGTTGCGCCACCATATATTTTGCCGAATTGCCGCCGATTTTCTTCACCACAAAGGTCATAAACAGCGTGCAAACGGTAATAACGAGCGTAAGCCACACGCTATACCAAAGCATCATAGCAATGGAGGTGACGAGCGTTAAAATACTACTGATAAACGAAGGTAAACTATGCCCGATAAACTGGCGGGTTGCATCCGTATCGTTCGTATAACCACTCATAATTTCGCCGTGAGCGTGCGTATCGAAATACTTAATGGGAAGGGATTGCATTTTTGCAAACATTTCCGTTCGCAAATGATAGAGCATCCCTTGCGTGATAATCGCCATCAAACGGTTTTGCATAAACGTTGCCAGCACGATAAGCAGGTAAATGCTAAGCATGCCGATAATCATACCCACTAGTTTTTTCTCGATATATGCAAAGCCGTAGGCAATGCCGCTAGGGATCACGTCGTCGATAATCGTTTGCAGGAACACCGAAGAAACCAACCCGCTCACCGAGCAAATCATAATGCTAGCGATAACGAGCAGCACCTGCCACTTATAATGCTTAAATAAAAGTTTCAATAAGCGGGTAAACGTGCCTTTTTTAATCGCACCCTTGGGCACGGGCATTCCCCTGCCGCGCATAGGACGAACCGCACGGGGTTTTTGTTCGTAGGTCTTTTGTTCAGCCATTACCGTTCACCCCCTTGCGATTTAATTTTAGTTTGTTCTTGATAGATCTCGCGGTACACGTCGCTCGATTTCAAAAGTTCTTCGTGCGTACCTTGCGCGATAATTTTACCGCCGTCTAGCACCAGAATTTTATCGGCGTGTTCCACCGAAGAAATCCGCTGCGCAATAATGATTTTCGTGGTATCGGGAATTGCCTTTTTAAAAGCGTGGCGAATCAACGCGTCCGTCTTGGTATCCACGGCACTCGTAGAGTCGTCTAAAATCAAAACTTTCGGTTTACGCAAAAGTGCACGGGCAATACAAAGCCGTTGTTTTTGCCCGCCCGAAACGTTCGTACCGCCTTGCTCGATATACGTATCGTAGCCTTCGGGGAAGGACCGAATAAACTCGTCTGCCTGCGCCTGTTTACACGCTTCGATAAGTTCTTCGTCCGTTGCGTTTTCGTTCCCCCAACGCAAATTCTCTTTGATCGTGCCCGAGAATAAAACGTTCTTTTGGAGTACTACGGAAACGTCTTTTCTAAGCGCCTTTAAGTCGTAGTCCTTCACGTTCACACCGCCCACTAAAACGTTCCCCTCGGTCGCGTCGTAAAGGCGGGGAATGAGTTGAATAAGGGTGGTTTTTGAAGACCCTGTCCCCCCTAAAACGCCCACCGTTTCCCCTGAGCGAATATCTAAGTTAATATCAGACAACGCGTACACGGTAGCTTCCTTTGCGTATTTAAAACTAACGTTTTCAAAGCGAATTGCACCGCTTGCAACTTCTTGCACGCCGTTTTCTACCCCTTTGATGTCTTCTTCTTCGTTCAGCACTTCCGTGATACGGCGAGCCGATTCAACGGACATAGTGAGCATGACGAACACCATAGAGAACATCATCAAACACGAAAGCACTTGGATGCCGTAGGTGATGAGCGCCGAAAGTTCGGTTGCCGTGAAATCAACGCCTGCCCCGCCGATAATTTGTTTTACGCCGAGATAGGAAATTAACACGGACGCGAAGTTGATGAAAAGCGTCATAATCGGGGCGTTCAAGCCAACGATTTTTTCCGCTTTCGTGAAGTCGTTTCGAACTTCGCTTGCCGCTTTATCGAACTTCTCCTTTTCGTATTCTTCCCGCACGAAAGATTTTACCACGCGAATCCCGCCAACGTTTTCTTGAACGGAATTATTGAGCGCGTCGTACTTTTTAAAAATACGGCGGAAAAAGGGCATTACGTAGCGCACGATCGAAAAGATCACCGCACCGAGCACGGGTACGATCGCAAGGAAAATCCACGCAAGCGAAGGGTTAATTACGAAACTCATAATCACCGCGAAAATGAATTGCAACGGCACGCGCACCACGATTCGCAAGCACATTTGATAGGCTTGTTGTACGTTCGTCACGTCCGTAGTCAACCGCGTGACTAAGGAATTCGAAGAAAACTTATCCACGTTCGCAAACGAGAATTTTTGCACGCGGTAGAATAAATCGTGCCGTAAATTGCTCGCAAAGCCGCAACTTGCCGTTGCCGCGAATTTACCCGCAAGCGCACCGCTCGTTAGAGATACGCAGGCAAGCGCAATCAAGATGCCGCCGTACGTTAAAATATGTTCCATTGCGTTGGGAGCGGAGAGCGCTGCTTGGTTGATCATTTGCGCCATAAAAAAGGGAATTAAACACTCGCAAAACGCTTCTATCACCATAAAGATCGGCGTTATTAGCGAAGGTTTTTTATATTGCCGCACGCTTTTTAACAACGTTTTTACCGTACCGTTCATTTTTTCTCCTTCTATTCTTCTCTTTTTTTTCCATTTTATTATATTTTTTCACCGCAAAAATGTCAACCGTTTGATCCCTTTAAAAAACGCATTTCATCTTTTTTTCATAAAAGTATTTATGAATTAATAAACCCGACGTTTTTCACGCCGGGTTTTCCTTGTTCAAACCTATTTTGCCTTATTCCACCGTTAAACCGCTTTCGTTTACGCCGATAGCAATTTCACTCCCTGCTTTGAGTTCCCCGCTAAGCAGTTTTTTTGCAATCGCCGTTTCCAAACCGTTTTGTAAATACCGCTTTAACGGACGCGCCCCGTACACGGGATCGTAGCCGCGCTCCACGATATATTCCAAGGCTTCTTCGCTTAAACGCAACGAAAGTTGTTTTTGCTCTAAACGCTTGGAAAGGTCTTTAAGCAACAATCCCACAATCGTTTTGATCTCCGCTTTTTGGAGCGGTTTAAAGAATACCGTCTCGTCTAAACGGTTCAAAAATTCCGGTCTAAACGCCTTTTTCAAAAGGCTCTTCACTTCCGCTTGTGCGCTTTCGGTAATTTCTCCGTTCTTTCCTATCCCTTCTAAAATTGCCGAAGAGCCAAGGTTAGAAGTTAAAATGAGCACGGTGTTTTTAAAGTCTACCGTTTTCCCTTGCCCGTCGGTAATTCTTCCGTCGTCGAGCACTTGCAAAAGCACGTTGAATACTTCTGGATGCGCCTTTTCCACCTCGTCGAACAAAATCACCGAATAAGGTTTTCTGCGCACCGCTTCCGTAAGTTGCCCGCCTTCGTCGGAACCCACGTATCCGGGAGGCGCACCGATCAAACGGGATACGGCGTGCTTTTCCATATATTCGCTCATATCAATGCGGATCATATTCTTCTCGTCGTCGAACAGCGTACGAGCAAGCGTTTTGGCAAGTTCCGTTTTCCCCACACCCGTAGGGCCTAAGAATAAGAACGAGCCGATAGGTCTATCGGGATCGGCAATGCCTGCACGCGAACGCAAGATGGCGTTCGCCACCGCTTCTACCGCTTCGTTTTGACCGATTACTCGCTCGTGCAAACCTTCGG
Source organism: Clostridia bacterium (assembly GCA_017457345.1). Taxonomy (GTDB): domain Bacteria; phylum Bacillota; class Clostridia; order Christensenellales; family Borkfalkiaceae; genus Scatosoma. The sequence goes on from JAFTHR010000076.1 coordinate 9,759, forward strand.
CAAGGCGCAACAGTTTTTCCCGTTCGCCTTCTAACAGTTTTGCCACGGGTATCCCCGTCCAACGCGCCACGATACGGGAGATTTCTTCTTCGCTAACGTGGTCTCTAAGCAAGCCGTTTTCTTCTTTTAAAGAGTTCCCTGCCCCGCTCTTTTTCTTTTCGCACTCTTCTAGTTCCTTTTTAAGAGCGGGGATTTTTCCATAGCGGAACGCCGAGGCTTTTTCCAAATCGTATTCCCGTTCCGCCTTTTCAAGCGCGGCGTTTGCTTCTTCTAACTCTTCCCTTAATTTTTGCTCTTTACCGATAAACGCCTTCTCTTTCTCCCAACGCTCTTTCATAGAAGCGTACTCTTTTCGAAGGGCAGAAAGTTCTTTTTGAATCTCCGTTAAATGATTTCCAGAGAGTTCGTCCGTCTCCTTTTTAAGCGCGTTTTCTTCAATTTCTAGTTGCATAATTTTGCGTGCGATTTCATCCATTTCAGAAGGCATAGACTGCATTTCCGTTTTAATGAGCGCACAGGCTTCGTCTACCAAGTCGATCGCCTTATCCGGCAAAAATCTATCCGTAATATAACGATTAGAAAGGGTTGCCGCTGCGATCAATGCGCCGTCTTGAATTTTCACACCGTGGTACACCTCGTACCGCTCTTTAAGACCACGCAAAATAGAAATGGTATCTTCCACCGTAGGCTCTCCTACAAGCACCGGTTGAAAACGCCGTTCAAGCGCCGGATCTTTCTCTACGTATTTTCGGTATTCGTCTAACGTGGTTGCACCGATACAATGCAATTCTCCGCGCGCAAGCATCGGTTTTAATAGATTACCGGCATCCATAGCGCCGTCCGTTTTACCTGCGCCTACAATGGTATGCAACTCGTCGATAAACAAAATGATCCCGCCGTCGCTTTTTTTCACTTCGGCAAGCACCGCTTTTAATCTCTCTTCAAATTCGCCGCGGTATTTTGCCCCTGCAATTAACGCGCCGATATCGAGTGAGAACACCTTTCTATCTTTGAGCGAATCGGGCACGTCCCCTTTCATAATTCGGATCGCAAGCCCTTCGGCGATCGCCGTTTTCCCCACGCCCGCTTCCCCGATAAGTACGGGATTGTTTTTCGTTTTTCTCGATAAGATACGCACCACGTTTCGAATCTCTTCATCTCTACCGATCACGGGATCGATTTTTTGCGCGCGGGCTTTTTCCACCAAATCCACGCCGTATTTATTGAGCACGTCGTACGTGTCTTCGGGATTTTCGCTATTTACTCGTTGATTTCCGCGCACGCTTGCAAGCGATTGCATAAACTCTTGTTCGCTAACGCCGTACTTTTTAAAAAGGGATTTTATATCGCTATCCGCCTTTTCTATAAGCCCCAACAATAAATGCTCCACCGAAACGAAGGAATCTCCC
>JAFTHR010000077.1 GCA_017457345.1 Clostridia bacterium
CAAGGGTATACCTTGGTACGGAAAAGCCCACGAATTCGGAATTTATTGCGCTCGTTGCAGATAAACTAATTTTAGAAAATATTCTTTAATAGAAAAAATGGACGGCTTACTAGCGTTCTCATAAGGATGTTTACAAATTTCTGCAGAGAACTTGTTTTCTCTGCTAATCTATGATATAATATATTCGGTATTGTAGGGGTATGGGCTTTGCCCTATGCCTTTGTAATACAAAGGCGAAACTGGCGATAATGGAGAATGCATTATGGAAATAATCATATATGACCATCAGATTTTTGCGGTGAATAGAAACAAGGCTGAAAACTATTCTGATTCTCTTGTATACAAAGCCAAAGACGGCTTACATCAAATTGATTTTGAAGAGTGCGAAAAAAACTTTGGAGAGATCTATTCAACAAACAATAATAGGTGCATTGGTGAAAGAAATATCGAAAAAGGATATATTCTTCTATATACTAACGGCTTGCAAACTAAAATCGTTTTTCGGAAAGCTTTTGTATTTTCTTTTCAAAATCATCTTTTACACGGAACAAGACAAGAACGTTTTTTGAAATTTCAAAAACTACTTTCGCAGACTAAATATACTACATACGACCTGACGTAATAAAACCCCGACAGACTTTGAAAATCTGTCGGGGATTTCTATTTGTTTACTGTGAAGCAAATTTAATTAAACTTCCTTATGAGAACCAGCCATTACACGCCGTCTTTTTTTTTCGTTTCTTTGCCCGCGTTCTCGGTGTTTTTTTATCAATGGCAAATTAACTTCGGCAACGCGGTATTATTATATGGAACACGAAGCGGACGTGCCTACGGACGGTGGCAATTATTGGCACTACGAAAACGGCGTTCCTACCGCTTGGTAAACAAAAAAACACATCAAAAAAACAGACTTGCAAAACTTTGCAAGTCTGTTTCTTTTTTTGCCGTTTTTTTCGTGAAATCAATACATGCCGCCCATGTCGCCACCGGGAACGGGGGCTGCAGGAGGGGTGGGGATATCCGTCACAATGCTTTCCGTGGTCAAAAGGGTTGCCGCAACGCTCGCTGCGTTTTGGAGTACCGAACGAGTCACTTTCGTCGGGTCGATAATCCCGCATTGTACCATATCGCAGTACTTATTGTTGAGCGCGTCGAAACCGTAGTTCGCTTTCTTGGAAGAGAGCACTTTTTCCACGATTACCGAGCCGTCGAGCCCTGCGTTTTTCGCGATTTGGCGAATGGGTTCTTCAATTGCGCGGAGCACGATTGCCGCACCCGTCTTTTCGTCACCCGAAAGGCTTGCCACAAGTTTTTTCACGGTAGGAACGGCGGAGAGAAGTGCCGAGCCACCGCCGGGTACGTACCCTTCTTCCACGGCTGCGCGGGTTGCTGCAAGCGCGTCGTCAATGCGGAGTTTCTTTTCTTTCATTTCCACTTCGGTTACCGCGCCAACGCTAATTACCGCCACGCCGCCTGCAAGTTTTGCAAGGCGTTCTTGGAGTTTTTCTCTATCGTAATCAGATTTCGTTTCCGCAATTTGTGCCTTAATCGAAAGGATGCGCGCTTTAATTTCTTCCGCATCTCCTGCGCCACCCACGATTGTGGTGTTTTCTTTGTCCACACGCACGCTAGATGCTCTGCCGAGCATATCGGGCGTGACGTCCTTAAAGTCGATACCGAGATCGGAAGAGATAACCGTACCACCCGTAAGGATGGCGATATCGCGGAGCATATCCTTTCTTCTATCGCCAAAGCCGGGGGCTTTCACGGCAACGGAGTTGAACACGCCTTTAAGTTTGTTTACGATAAGCGCGGCAAGGGCATCCCCTTCCACGTCTTCTGCGATAATCAAGAGTTTTGCGCCTTGTTGAGCAAGGGGCTCGATAACGGGCAAAATTTCTTGAAGGTTGGAGATCTTTTTATCGGTGATAAGGATAAACGGATTTTCCAAAAGCGCTTCCATTTTATCGGTGTTGGTCACCATATAAGCGGAAGCGTAGCCACGGTCGAATTGCATACCTTCCACGGTGGTGAGTTCCGTTTGCATAGACTTACCTTCTTCCACGGTGATAACGCCGTCTTTCCCCACGATTTCCATTGCGTTTGCAATGAGAGAGCCAACGTTTTTATCTCCTGCGGAGATAGATGCAACTCGTTCAATTTCTTTTTGGCTTTCTACCGATTTGGAAATGTCTTTCAAGTGAGCAACGGTGGCGTCAACCGCTTTTTTAATACCGTCTTTCAAAACGATGGGGTTTGCGCCTGCCGCAAGGTTTTTCAAACCTTCGCGAACGATTGCTTGTGCTAAAACCACAGCGGTGGTCGTACCGTCGCCGGCAACGTCGTTCGTTTTCGTGGAAACTTCTTTCACGAGTTGTGCGCCCATATTTTCAAACGGGTCGTTGAGTTCAATTTCTTTTGCGATCGTCACGCCGTCGTTGGTGATGAGCGGTGCGCCGAATTTTTTATCGAGCACCACGTTTCTGCCTTTCGGGCCAAGGGTGATTTTTACCGTATCCGCCATCACGTTCACGCCCGTTTCGAGCGCTTTTCTGGCTTCTTCTCCGTATTTGATTTGTTTAGCCATTTTTCTATGTTCTCCTTAACGATTATTTTCGATTAGTCTTCTACCACGGCGAGAATGTCGCTTTGTTTGATGATGATGAATTCTTTGCCGTCAACTTTAAAATCAGAGCCTGCGTATTTAGAGCAGAGCACCTTGTCGCCAACTTTCACTTGCATTTGAATTTCTTTCCCGTCGATAATTCCGCCAGGGCCTACGGCAACCACCACGCACGTTTGGGGTTTTTCTTGCGCCGAAGAGGGGAGTAAGAAACCGCTTTTCGTTTTTTCTTCAACGGTCACGCTTTCTACCACCACTTTGTCGAATAAAGGTTTAATGTTCATATTCTTTCCTCCGATAAACCGCGTATTTTTCCGCGGTATTTATTTTCACGCTTTTATTATACACATATTTTTTGTTTTCTCAAACGCTTTTTTAAAAAAAGAATACAATTTTTACAAAAAAAGGAAAAAACTTCTTTTTCACACGGCGAAAACGGGATATTTTTTCCTTAAAGCCATTGATTTTTTTTAGCGTATGTGATAAAATATATAAGTATGAACTTATAAGGAGCATTGTAGTTATATGATCAAATGGGATAAACGCTTTATGAGCGTGACGGAAGAAGTTGCAAAATGGTCTAGTTGTTTCCAAGAAAACAGGCACGTTGGCGCGGTTATCGTAAAGGACAAGCACGTGATCGCCACGGGCTACAACGGTGCGCCCGCAGGCGTGGAAAGTTGCGTGGAAAAAGGGGAGTGCTTGCGCCGTAAACTTGGAATTCCAAGCGGCACGAAACACGAACTTTGCTTTGCCGTTCACGCCGAACAAAACGCCATTATTCAAGCGGCGAAACACGGCGTTTCGGTCGTTGGCGGCACGCTTTATTGCACCCATCAACCTTGCACGATTTGTGGTAAAATGATTATCAACGCTGGTATCAAACGCGTGGTTTATAAAGAAGGCTATCCCGACGACTTTTCTTTACAACTGTTCAAAGAGGCTGGGGTAGACGTTGAGAAATTTTCCGACGTAGTCAGTGATTAAAAATAAAGGAGAAGAGTATGAACCCTATCGTTACGATTGAAATGGAAAACGGCAAAACGTTCACGGCGGAATTATTCCCCGAAAAAGCGCCGAACACCGTAAACAACTTTTTAGCGCTTGCAAAAAGCGGCTATTACAACGGCTTAATTTTTCACCGCGTTATCGCAGGATTTATGATCCAAGGCGGTGATCCCACGGGCACGGGTATGGGTGGCCCCGGCTATCAAATCAAGGGCGAATTCGCAGGCAACGGCTTTACGAAAAACGATATTTCCCACGAACGCGGCGTCCTTTCAATGGCTCGTTCTTCTATGCCGAACTCGGCTGGCTCGCAATTTTTCGTTATGCACGAAGACGCCGATTATTTAGACGGTCAGTACGCCGCCTTTGGTAAAGTGACGGATGGAATGGAAACGGTAGACGAAATTGCAAACGTCCGTACCGACTGGAACGATCGTCCGTTAAAAGAACAAAAAATTAAAACGATCACTTGCAACACGTTCGGTGTGGAGTATCCCGCGCCTACGAAAGCGTAAAAATCTTGGAGAGAAATTATGATCGATAACAGCATTTACAACAATCCGTTAACCACCCGCTACGCAAGCAAAGAAATGCAAGCGGCGTTTTCGGATGATAAACGGTTTAAACTTTGGCGTAAACTTTGGATTGCCCTTGCGGAATCCCAAATGGAACTTGGTTTGACCGTCACGCAAGAACAGGTAGACGAATTAAAGGCGTTTGCCGAAGATATCGACTACGAACTTGCGGAAAAATATGAAAAAGAAGTCCGTCACGACGTGATGGCGCACGTAAAAGCGTACGGCGCAAAGGCGCAAAAGGCAATGCCCATTATCCACCTTGGCGCAACGAGTTGTTTCGTGGATTGCAACGCCGAAGCGATTATGTTAAACGACGCGCTCGACATCATCTTGAAAAAACTTGTAAACGTGATGGATAAATTAAAGGCGTTTGCCCTTACGTATCGAAACGTGCCCACGCTCGGGTTCACGCATTTGCAACCTGCGCAACTCACCACGGTTGGTAAGCGTGCCACGTTATGGCTCCAAGATTTAACGATGGACTACGAGAACTTGATGAACGCAAAAGCGCATATCAAGTTGCGTGGAGTAAAGGGGACAACGGGTACGCAAGCAAGTTTTATGGAACTTTTCTCGGGTGACGAAGAAAAGGTAAAGGAACTTGAAAAACGCGTTGTGGCTAAGTTGGGTTATGATAAAGTATTCGGCGTGACCGGGCAAACGTATCCCCGTAAAATGGACTACAATATCCTTTGCGTGCTTTCTCAAATTGCACAGAGTGCGTACAAGTTCTCGAACGACGTGCGTATTTTGCAAAATATGAAAGAGATAGAAGAGCCGTTCGGGAAGAACCAAATCGGTTCGTCTGCAATGGCGTATAAGCGCAATCCTATGCGTTCGGAAAGAATCGGTGCACTTGCTCGTTACGCCATTTCGTTGCCTATGAACAGCGCCATTACGGCTTCTACGCAATGGTTTGAACGCACGCTTGACGATTCCGCGAATCGCCGTATCGTAAACGCGCAAGCCTTCTTAACGGTAGATGCTATTTTGAATATCTATATGAACGTTGCCGATAACATGGTGGTGTACGAAAAAGTGATTGAAAAACACATTCGCGCCGAACTTCCGTTTATGGCAACCGAAAACATTATGATGGAATGTGTGAAGCAAGGCGGCAATCGCCAAGAATTGC
>JAFTHR010000078.1 GCA_017457345.1 Clostridia bacterium
GGGGAGCGGAAAGTATTTCTACCTGCCTTCGCTCAAGGGCGCGATCACGGATAACGACGGGTTCACCAACCTTTCGTTCACCATTGCTTACAATAGCGATAAGGGCGGCAAGAGCAGTTCTTCTTCGCTTGCATATAACAACTTGCGCCTTTCGATCGTAAACACCGGTTGGTACGAATTTAAGGTATTCGCAAACGACAAAGCAGGGAACAAGATGATCTGCAAGTTAGACGGCGAAGACGTGGAGGTGACCGTAGATAACGTTTGGGACATTGAAGAAATTCCTTCGTTTAAATTCTATATTGAAAGCGGCGAATTCCACATTGAAGACGAATCGAGCGCAAAGGGTAGAAAGGACACCGAAACGGTCTACGATAAGTACACCTTCGATAATTTCGATTTTATGGGGAATAACAACCCGCTTAGCGAAATTAAACTTTTCTACGTGAACGTTGACAAATTTGAAGCGGTATTCGATAAAACGTTCGACGAAGACAATTTAGTTGCCGTCACCTACGAAGAAATTAAAGAACTTGCGGCAACGAAAACGAAAGCGGCAAACGTAAGTTATTTCACGTTCTATCTGGACGTGTACGCAGAACTTTTAGCGAAAGAGTTGAGCGTGGATAAAGCGTCCTTGCTTGCCGCGGACATCTTCGAAGAAATCGTGGAAGATCAAGGTATTGATAAAGAACTTTATCCCGAAGAATACGAGTCTTCGTTCGACGTGTACGAATGGTCTCCAACCGCCCGTTCCTTCGTTCCTCAAAAGCAAGGCTACTATATGATGTTCGGCGTGTATACGGACTCCGATGCGCCTGCTTATAGAGCGGCGGCGTACCGCGTGGTGGTAGTGGAAGCGGAAAAGGACGTTATTAGCGGTGAAGAAGATTACAGTTGGTGGAAGAACAACCTTGCTTCCGTAATTCTGTTCTCGATTTCGGGCGTCATGCTTATTCTGTTCATTATCTTGCTCGTAATCAAACCCACGGACGAAACGTTAGACGAAGTGGAAGAAAAGGCGAAAAAGGCCAAGAAAGAAAAGAAAGTGAAAGAGCCGAAAAAGGAAAAGAACTCCAAGAAATCCGCGCAAGTGGAAGAAAAGGAAGAAAACGCTGAAAATAGCGAAAAGTAAAGGCTAAAATAAAGCCGCCGTTGTGATAGCGGCGGCTTTATCGTTTGACTTGTAGAAGCCAAATATGGTATAATACTTTTGCGCGTTAGGAAAGAAAAACCGCGCAAAAGAGAAAAGGAACGTTATGAAAAGAGGACTAGAAACAACCGTTGTAAAAATTCGCCACGAAATTTTTAAAGAGATAGCAAAAGTGGCGTTTGAAACGCCGAGTGATAGAGTAAAAGACGAGATTGAAGCACTCCCGTACCGTCTTACGCCCGCCGAAGAGCCCAAATACTGCGAAAGCGTGTATCGAGAACGAGCGATTGTAAGTGAGAGATTGCGCCTTGCAATGGGGCTTTCCCTTCGTCCGGAAGATAAGCCCGTACACATCACGAGCGGCGTGGATCAAAGCAACATTTCGGATAAGTACTATGAACCGCCCTTAATGCAGGTAATTCCTTCTGCGTGCGCGCTTTGCGAAGACAACGTGTACGAAGTGAGCAATCAATGCCGCGGCTGCGTGGCA
>JAFTHR010000079.1 GCA_017457345.1 Clostridia bacterium
ACCTCTTACGGTGCACCAGGAAAAAACCCAGCACACTTGTGTTGGGTTTTTTTCTAACGCAAAAGAACTCCAACCGACGTTCCGTCGGAACCAAAGGACGAGTTGCCCGTTAAAAAAGCATTGATAATGCTTTTTAGGGACGAGATGAGCAAAATTCGATAGGTAGAATTTTGCGTTGACCGAGCGCAAAGATCGCCTTGCTTTGCGCGAGAAAGGAGTTCGAACCTCTTACGGTGCACCAGGAAAAAACCCAGCACACTTGTGTTGGGTTTTTTTCTAACGCAAAAGAACTCCAACCGACGTTCCGTAGTTCGTGCTTATAGCTTTGCGCCTTGCGCGCAGTAGCTCTTACGGTGCACCTAAAATCACCTGCAGTTTTAACACGGGGTATTTTTTCTTCTTGAAAATTTTTACACACCCCTTTACAAACGAGTTTTATTGTATTATAATGAAAAAAATAATAGTATCTTTTAGGAGGAAACTCTTATGAACTGGATTAAAAAGACTTTTGCTCTTTTATTCGGCGCGGTATTTTCCCTTGCCTTTGCTATCCCCTGTTTTTCGAAAGCGGAAACGGTGACTGCGGCAACAGAAACAGGATTCCGCTTTAACTCAACGAATACATATAAAATGGAGCGGCTTTTAACGCAAACACCGCTCTCGTACGAGGCGTCGTTCAAACTCACGGCGAGCGAGGCGGCAACTGGAAACGGCTACTTTTTGGGAAACTACACCAACCCTCAAAACGGCGCTATCATCACCTTCCGTATCGGCACGGACGGCACGCCCATCCTCTATCTTCGTCAATACGACAGTACTTATGACTACTGGATGAAATTTGGAGACGTCAACGTTGCGACGGGTCAAAAAGTCCATTTGGCAATCACGACGGATAAAACCAACTTTTATTGCTACGTGAACGGCACTCTCAAACAAACCCTGCAAAAAGATGCCGGTAAGATGGAAATTGACACCACTTTCCCTTTCAAAGTTCCCATGAGAGTGGGCGGTGACGACCAGTCGGGCGAAAGTCAATACTTCAAAGGCGAACTCTATTCCCTTTCGTTATTCGCCGATACGAGAACGGCAAGCGAAGTTTCCACCGACGTTTCCTCGTTGAACACGACGGATGAACACTTGATGGCAGCCTACGATTTCACGGGAACAACTCAAAATCAATCCAAGATTTTAGACCTTTCCAAAAACAAATTCCATTTGTATAACGTGAGCACCGAGTGGGAGTGGTCCACGACTTCGAAATACGATCCCAACGATTACGCATTCTCGTTTATGGTCGTAGGCGACACGCAAACGGTTATGAGACGGAACGAAATCGATAAAGCCAACGGGGTCATCCAAGAAGGCAACACGTATATGGATAAGATCTACGATTATATCGTAGATAACGTACAAAAGAAAAAAGTAAAACACGTTATGGGGCTCGGCGACATCACCGACTTCAACGCGAAAAACGAGTGGGATGAAGCAAAACGCGTCACCGAGAAAATGGACGGCGTCGTTCCCTACTCTCTCGTCCGCGGCAACCACGACTTGGCAACGAACTGGTTCGCAAACGACGTCCTTAAAAGATCTCCCGATGTCGAACCGTATTTCGTTTACGATTACGTAGGCGGCGGCGTCGGCTCACCGAACAACGGCACGGTGGATACGGCAAAGTGCGATCGATACTTCGCCACTTATTTTAGTATGAATAGTTCGTACGGGCAACAAGTTGCGTATTGCTACAACAGCAGCACCAACAACACCATCCACTTCTTCACGGGTACGGACAATCTTGAATATATGGTGGTCGCACTCGACTACGGTCCCACCGACGCTATGCTCAACTGGGCAAGCAATATCATTCAGCAATACCCCAACCACAACGTTATCGTCACCACACACGGCTATATGTGGGCAGACGGCTCGCATATCGTTTATTCGACGACGGGCGGTATGTCGACAAACTTCGGCGAAAACGGAAACGCGGCAAACTGCGGCGACGACCTTTGGAACGAATTTTTAAGCAAACACGCAAACATCTCGATGCTCATTTGCGGGCACGTCGATACACCGACAATCGTTTATCGTAAAGACCAAGGCATCAACGGCAACGTGGTCACGCAAATGCTTTGCGACCCGCAAGGCATGGATGCAAATAACTACAATCAACCGCTCGTACAAAAATACGGCGACTCGGCGGCAAACCGACTCGTGGGGATGGTGGCAACCTACTACGTGACGGCAGACGGCAAAAACATTGACG
>JAFTHR010000080.1 GCA_017457345.1 Clostridia bacterium
ATTATATCACATATTGTCAATTTTTTCAATCGGGCATAATAGGTCGCAAGGATATTTTTAACGATTACCTACATAATTTTAACGATTAGGGTATCTTTTTAACGATTACCCATAATTTTAACGATTACCGCATAATTTTAACGATTTGAGGATGGGTAAAAAAAGTAGGCGCAACCAAAAATCGGCTCTCAACGGTCAAAACTACCGTCAAAAGCCGAAAATAAGGTAAAAATACCCCTAAAAGCAACAAAAAAGGCAATAATCTCGATACTTTTTGTATCAAAATTATCACCCTTTCGTGGTGCGGATGAAGGGATTTGAACCCATACGGTTGCCCACAGGAACCTGAAACCTGCGCGTCTGCCAGTTTCGCCACATCCGCTTATATCGGCATTAACGCCGTCTTTTTTAATTTCTCGCCTTCACGTTCAATCTTCCACGCCGTGCCACCACTTGAAATACTACCCACAATTTCACCGTTTTCAATCACGATTGCAGCACAGTCTTCCAAGCCGTAAGCACAGTCGTAATTATAACACACAACTTTATCGAAGTCAAGCATTCTCGCCCCGTAATGCGGAGAAATTACGCCTTTTATCCACCCCAACCCTTTGAACATTGCATACTGCACGCCGTCTTCCGTTTTTAAAGAATCGGTGTAAATATCCGAAAACCAGCAAATCGCACCCGCCGATAATCCCGCAAGAATTACCCCTCTTTCATACGCTTCCAAAAGCAACGGTAATAAGCCGCACTCTTTCCACTTGTTCATCATGAAAACCGTGTCGCCACCGCCAACGTAGATCAAATCCGCCTTTTCGAACTTGGCACGCATCTTCTCTAAATCTACTTCTCTAAACGCGCAAAGAGCCACGTCCGTTTTTAAGTCAAAAATCCCCGTGTATACTTTATGGAAGGTATTATAATACGGCATAAAATCGTGGCTTGCCGTGGGGATGAATAGCGCGTTTGCACGCTTTTCTCCCGCACGGGCTTTGGCAAGCGCGGCAAGATACTCGTCGATAGCAAGCGTTGCTTTTTCGCGCAACTCGCCACCGCCGATCGCTATAATACGTTTCGTACCTGCCCCGCTCATTTTGCCTTTTCTCCCGTTATTTGCAGTATTTTTCTTCGATTGCTTTAATTTTCGCAACTCTTCTGTCGTGGCGTTCGCCGCCTTCGTATTCGCATGTTAAAAACGCCGAAAGCATTTCTTCCATCAGCCCAACGCCCACTACTTTTTCACCGAACGCGATCATGTTCGCGTCGTTATGATAACGGGTGTATTTTGCGCAATACACGTCGTGACAATGTGCACAACGAATGCCCGGCACTTTGTTTGCAACGATCGATACGCCGATCCCGGAAGAGCATACCAAAACGCCGCGTTCGCATTCTCCCTTTGCCACGCTTTCCGCTGCTAAAAGAGCGAAATCGGGATAATCGCAAGAATCGGTCGTCTTCGTACCGAAGTCGATAACTTCGTGCCCGTTCTTTTCAAGATAGGCAATTACCGCGCCTTTTAAGTTTAATCCGCCGTGATCACACGCTACTGCAATTTTCATAACTATTTCTCCTTTTTCGTTTGTTTCTTCCGCGTTGCCGTTTTTGCAACCGGTTTTTTGTTTTCTTGTTTTTCACTTTTCTTCTTCGTAGAAGAAGATTTCCTTTTCGTCGTTTTCTTTTTGGGCTTTTCTTCCACCAAAAGCAAACTCTCTCCTCTTGCCTTTTTCACTTCTTCCGTCTCTTCTTTTATCCCCACAAAGCGCTCTAAAATTATCGGCGTG
>JAFTHR010000081.1 GCA_017457345.1 Clostridia bacterium
ATCGCCTTGGAAGGGCAGACGGAGATACACTCGCCGCATTGAATACACTCGTGGTCGCCAACCTTTTTCACGTCCATTTTACAAACGGAAATACAAAGTCCGCAATCGGTACACTTGTTTTTATCCAGTTTCACGCCCAAGAGCGCAAGTTTGGAGAAGAAGCCGTAGAACGCGCCGAGCGGGCACAAAAATCTACAGAACGCACGGTACACGAAAATGCAAGCCACCACGATAACGATAAGCACGCTCATCTTCCACGTGAACAAATAGCCAAGTTGCCCAAAGGATGCGCTATTATCGGGGTTTGAAAGCAGCGCGATTGCACCTTCCGCCGTACCTGCGGGGCATATGTATTTACAGAAAGCAGGAACGGATGCCATCACACCCGAATAGATGAGCGGCACGGCAACAACGAGCACCACCAAAATCACGTACTTTAAATAGGAGAGCCCGCGCGTGACTTTGCTCTTTTTCAGTTTCGGCGTTTTGATCTTATAAATGAGTTCTTGCAAAAGCCCTACGGGACATAAGAACCCACACATGGTTCTACCGATCAAGAGCCCGAATAAAATTAAGATCCCAAACACGTACGCACCGGCTTTCGTATCGGAATTCATCAAAGCGTTTTGCAAAGAGCCAAGGGGACACGCACCGATTGCTCCGGGGCAGGAATAGCAGTTCATCCCCGGCAAACACAGGGCTTTGGTATTTCCCTTATAAATCCCGCCGCCGCCTTGGAAAAAGCCTTTGATGTTCGCGTTGTATAAAAGGGCGGTATAAAGTTGTATCAAACGCCGTTTAGAAGGCTTATGGCGTTGCCACCATCCTTTGAGTTTTGAGAAAAACTTTTTCATATTAACCTAACCCGATACACTCTTGGCAAATGCGTTTTGCTTTCCCCAGCACGTCTTCCATTCCACCGTTTGCAATCCCAACGATAACGAGCACCACGCAAAGCGCGGCAATCGCCGAACGGATAATGATAAGACCTTTTTTAGAAAACAACGCGTTCTCGACTTTTTCTTTGATTTGTTGTATTTTTCCTTTCTTTTCCGGTTGCACACTCGGTTTCACACCGTTTTTCACACTTTCGGCAAAAAGCGATTTTACCGCCGCGGTTTCCTTTTTTAAACTGATTTTTTCAAAGGCGAACGCCGCTACGAACGCCAAAAACGAAGCCACCAGGTACGGTAAAAAGGCAATGGTCATAGCCTTTACTTCCGCCGTCACGTTTTCACCTGCAAAATTTTCGGCTTTCAATAAATATGCAAAGCACGCGCAAGCGGACACGGCGCAACCGCAAATCACGGCAATCCACGCCGCCTTTCGGTAGAGTTCGCCACGCTTGAGTTGAAGCACCGATTCGCTATACGTTTCCGCGTACTCCTTATTCGATAAAGGTAATCTATTTTTTAAACGAGCAAGCGTCTTTTTTCCGTCGGTTTCCACCACCGTTTTTTGCTTTTCGGGATAGATGATAAAGAACGCGCCCGCGAGCACCAAAACGGCGATAAACGCCCAAACGAAGCCTGCTATTTGAGAGAAATACTTTGCAACGACTTCGGCATTATACGGGTTTCCGCCGAGCGAATAAATGCGCAAAACTTGCGTGAAAAGAGCCGCACCTGCAACCACTGCGAGCACGCTTAATACCGCTTTTAAAACGCGACCAACGATTAAAACCGCTTTTTCGCTCATTCTGCAACCTCCCGTTTTTTTCTTCACCCTATTATTATATAATAGACGGTGTATTCTGTCAAGCGTTTTTTTCGGTGTTGAAGCGAGATGTTTTTTGTGAAAATCACGCGAACGCTATAAAAAACACTTGTGTTTTTTCATAAAACCTTGTATAATTTAGAGTAGGATATAATGTGGTGATCTACACCTATCTAAACGTTATCCCGTTCGCTTTGTTTTTTAGCGACGAAAATACTGTTTACGGAGTTTTTTATGAAAAAATTACTCGTTCCCTTATGTATGCTCCTTTCCGGCGCTTGTGCGCTGGCTGCTGCCGCTTGCGAAGAAACGACGCATACCGTCACGTTCAACGCAAACTACGGACAATTCGACGACGCCACTTCTTCTCGCTCGGTGCTCGTAAAGGACAAGAAAAAGGTAGAAGAACAAACGCCGAGCCGCGAAGGTTGGAAGTTTGAATACTGGGCTTTGAACGGACAAGAATACAATTTTGAAGATAAAGTGGAAGGCTCGTTTACGCTGGACGCCGTTTATACTCCCGTGGATTTCCACACCGTATCCTTTACCCCCGTGGAAGGTGCAGATTTCTACTACGAAGGCGTGAATTATAACGTGACCGACTGGAACAACGTTCCCACCATTGAAATTAAAGTGACCGTGGAACTTGACGCGTTCTATGCAGGCACGCCCGTGCTCATGGCAAACGACGTTAGTTATAACCCCGTAGACGGCGCGTACATAATCCCCATTAACGCCGATACCACCATTACCGCCGTGGGCGTTGCAGACGACGTTTCGAATATGAGCGGCAACGGTACGGAGGCAGAGCCCTTCCTTGTATCCCGCCCTATCGACTTGATCAAAATCGCACAAGAAGTAAACGAAGGGGACGAAGTTTACCGCACCGCGTTTTACCAACTGCAAAACGACATTGATTTAAAAGGACACGAACTTGACGTAATCGGCAACGGGCAAGACCTTGCAAACGGCGACTTTGCTTACTTTGCCGGCTCGTTTAGCGGTATGGGCTATACCATTAAGAACTTTGAGATCAACACGGACGGCAGTGAATACGCCGGCTTGTTCGGCGTGGTAAACGCAGGTTCTATCACCCATTTGAATATAGAAGACTATACAATTAACGCAACGGTAAACGATAGCGCCGTATACTGCGGCTCGTTCGTAGGCTACGGGATCGGCGCAAACGTGCTCGTTTGCGGCACGAAGAACGGTACGCTGAACGTGAACGCTGCGGAAAACTATTTCTCGTACGTTGGCGGCGCAATCGGCTTCCAATACTCCGCGTACGATCCGAACCTTGACGTGAGTTACGTTTCGGCTGCATCCTACCTTTCCGTTCATACTAGAATTTACGCAAACTCCGGTTTGATTTATAGTGCAGGCGGTATCGTAGGCTACGCGGCGTGCGAAAACGAATTTACCCCTTCGTACGTAAACCATTGCTACACCAACAGTATCGTGACGGGTGCGGTTGTTTCGGGCGGCGTTGTTGGCTACCTTGGCCGCTACGCAAGTATCGTGGATTGCTATGCCACGGGCGACGTGTGGGCACAAAACCCCAGCGCTTTGGGCATTGAAGAATTTGAATACGTTTACGCGGGCGGTATTGCAGGCTACGCCGAAAACGACACGGTGGTTTACGAATCGTTTGCCACGGGTAGCGTAAACGCCTACTCTTCCAAAGGCGAAGCGTACCAAAATGCAAACGGGCTCGTAGGCGGCAACGATCCCCAAAACTTTGTGGAAATGGGCACGAACGCCGTACTCCTTCAAAACTGCTACTACGCGTTGAACGGCAAGAACGGCACGGTGGATTTAACGAGCACGGAATTCTTGAAAACGAATTTGAACTGGAAGGACTACGACTGGACGTTCGTGGAAGGGCAATACCCCACCGTGAACCTTGAAGGTACTTCCACCACCTTTAAAGTAACGATTGAATTCGGCGCAGGAAACACCGTGGACGGGTACACCAAAAACGTTATCCCCATCACCGACATTTATTTACCGTTCGGTATGTGGGTAAAAAACGGCGATTTCAAGGCAACCTTCCTTTCCGACGGCGGAAAAATGGCTAACGGATATTATTTCGACGCGGCTTTCGAAAAACCCGTTCCCACGGGATACATCCCCACGCGTGACGTCACCTTATACGTAAACTTCTCCAACTACGCAGAAGTGGCAGGGCAATACTTCTTATTGAACGCGCACACGAGCAACGTTGTGCCCTTAACCCTTAACGCAGACGGCACGTATTCGTACGTAGACGGGAATAACACCTATTCTTCCACCTACGTATACAACGATAAAGACAAAACGATTTTGTTTAAGGACGCGCGTTTCTCCCGTTATGCAGAAACCGATTCCACCGCTTTGGATAGATATATGCTCCGCGACTACGCGGCAACGTTTTCCAGCGGTACGTTGACGATTACGGACAACGCGTTCTTCACCACTCAATCCCCCTTGATTGCAAAACAAGGCGGATTCGTGGTTGGTGAATACTATATCGTGAAAGACGGCAACGCCAACCTTTACACCTTCTATTCGAATAACACGGGCGTGAGCGTTGTAAACGGCGTGAGAACGGAATTCACGTATGCTTTAAACGAAGACGTTATCTACGTAAACAACGCAGAATTTGCAACCTATTCAAACGGCACAATCATTTCTAGCGACGGCGAATTTTCCAAGATGGACGTTTATAAAGGCGTTTGGGAACAAACTTCCACCGTTAGAAAGGAACTCTCGCTCGACGGGATGGGCAACTGGTCGTACGTACACTACGTAAACGTGAAAGCGGGCAACTCTATCCAAAAGAACATTTTGGATCAAGCCGCAGGTACGTACACCGTTCAAGATTCTAGCATTCTGTTCTATCAACAAAGCACCCTTCTTGCAGACGGCGCATTCAACGAAGATGGGTTCCTTTGCGTAATGAACGAAACGTTCTACCGTAAAAACAGTTTTAAAGGCGTTTGGCAAGATTTCTACCACGGCGCTACCCTTACCTTGAACGGCATCACGAACGC
>JAFTHR010000082.1 GCA_017457345.1 Clostridia bacterium
CTTCGTTAAACTTGCGTTTTCCCTTGCTCGTTTACGCCAAGTAAACTCCCTGCGGGAAAGCCGCGTTTGCCTAAACCTGCTTGCAACTCCGCGTTTTAACGGAGCACGGGTTGCGAAACGCGCATTTGCGGCGCATCTCTTTGTTAAACTTGCGTTTTCCCTTGCCTTTCGACCTTTCCTTGCTTGTTAAGCCAACGCTTTTTCGAGCGCCGTCAAATCCAAGAAATCGTAGTCTTTCAAAAACTCGTAGAGTTCTCTCAAAATAAGTTTCACGCCGCCTTGTTTGTTGCTTTCTGCGTTTACGGGCATAATCGGTTCGTGCAAGCTCATTCGCGTTAAAATCCAACCGTCGCCGTGCGTTTCGTCGAAATTAGCGCGGAAACCTTCGTGGTTATCGTCTGCTGCCGTAGCGTATGCAAGGGCAGAGATACGCTTTGCAAATTCTTCAATAAGGTTTGCGCCGAGCGTTTTAAAATCGACGCCTGCTTTAAAGCGTAAACGTACTTCCTTTGCTTCGAGCGGCATCTCCATCGTGGCAATTTGGTCGGTAAGGGATTTACCTTCCTTCGCCGCCTTTGCGAGCGCAATGAGTAGGCGAGTGATAAGGTATGCGCCGTCGTCTAAGAAATAATTTTCCATCAGAGCCGCGTGGCCGCTCGTTTCAATGGCAAGCGGGGTATATTCGCCTGCGGCGTTTAAACGGATTGCTTCGTTAATCACGTTTTTATAGCCGCGTTTAAAGCGGTGGTGTTTACCGCCTTTGGCGGTAATAAACTTTTTCAACCCGTCCGAAGTGACGGAATCCGTTACGATCGTGCCTTTTTTCTCTTCGAGCAAAATAGCCGAAATCAAGGCGATTAAACGGTTGCGGTTAATCTCTTCGCCGCTCTTATCCACGGCGCCCGCTCTGTCTACGTCGGTATCAAAGATAATCCCAAAATCGGCGTTTGCCGCTTTCACGGCGCTACATACCGATTCCATTGCCTCGGCGTTTTCGGGGTTGGGGATATGGTTGGGGAACGTGCCGTCCGGCTCTAAAAATTGCGAGCCTTCGGTATTTGCACCAAGCGGTTTTAACACTTTATCCACGAAAAATCCGCCCGCGCCGTTGCCTGCATCCACAAGAATTTTCTTTCCCAAAAGCGGTGTGCTTTCGCCCGTTTCTTTGCGTACCTTTTCCACGAGAGAAGAAGCGTACGCATCTAAATAAGATTTTTCAACGAGAACGCCTTTTTCTTTTGCGATAGGCATATCGTTTTCGGCAATGGCGAGAACTTCTTTCACATCCCCGCTTTCCAAACCGCCTTCTTGGGTAAAGAATTTCATACCGTTGCGGTTAAAGGGCAAATGGCTTGCCGTAAGCATAATCGACCCGTCGCAATCGAGCTCTTGTTCGTCCTTTAAAAGCATGAACATAGAAGGCGTGGTAGAAAGACCGGTAAAGCGCACGCTCCCGCCGGCGTTTAAAATACCGCTCACGGTAGCGCGGGAAAGTTCGGGCGCGGAAACGCGAGAATCGTGCCCTACGGCAACCGTCACGGAAGTTTTTCCAAGTTTTTTACAAAGCCACAAGCAAAACGCTTGAGCAATTCGGGAAACGGATTCCGCCGTTAAATTCACGGGTTCGCCGGCAACGCCTTCGGTGGCAATACCGCGCACGTCCGTACCGTTTCTGAGGGATGAAAAATCGTAGAGAGCCATTTGTTTCGTCCTCGTTAGAACATTATAGTTCTATTATAACTTGTTCGAGCCGATTTTTCAAGTCTTTTTCCCTAAAAAAACGTGCTTTCGAAAAAAATTAAAGAAAAAACCCGTTGATTTTTATAAGGCGAAGTGTTATAATGGACGTAGCATCAACTTTTGGAGTGATTTTATGACCTACGAACAAATCAAAAAGTTATTAGAAGAAAAAGGACAATCGCAATTATTGCGTTATTACGGTGAGTTGAACGATAGCCAAAAGGCAAACCTTTTAAAGGCAATCGAAGAGATGGACTGGGGCTTTGAATACGCTTTGCAAACGGAAGGAAAACTGAACGAAGGTTTGGGTAAAATCGAGCCGATCGAAGGTCTTCGCGTGGCGCAAAGAGAAGCGAAAAAAGAAGAATATAAAAAAATCGGTATGCAAGCAATCCGCCAAGGAAAAGTGGCGGCGGTGCTCCTTGCCGGCGGGATGGGAACTCGTCTTGGATGGGACGGGCCGAAAGGTTCTTACGATATCGGGTTAACCAAAAATCTTTATATTTTCGAACAACAAGTGAAAAATTTGCTTTCCGTCACCAACGAGTGCGGCGTGTTCGTACCTATGTATATTATGACGAGCGATAAGAACCACGAAGCAACGGTGGCGTTTTGGAAAGAACACAACTATTTCGGGTATCCCGAAAAGGAAATTAAGTTCTTCAAACAAGAAATGGCGCCCGCAACCGATTTCAACGGAAAAATCCTTTTGGAACGAAAGGACATGCCCGCACTTTCGCCGAACGGAAACGGCGGCTGGTTCTCTTCGTTGCAACGCGCAGGATACGTGGAAGAACTTTCTAAACGCGGCGTTGAATGGCTGAATATCTACGCAGTAGATAACGTATTGCAAAAAATTGCCGATCCCGTGTTCGTTGGCGCAACGATTGCCTATCAAAAAAATTGCGGGGCAAAAGTCGTTTGCAAGGCGTATTCGGAAGAAAAAGTGGGCGTGCTTTGCTTAGAAGACGGCAACCCGACCATTATCGAATACTATGAACTTGGCGACGAAATGGCGAACTTGCGTGATGAAAACGGCGAGTTGTTGTATTCGTACGGCGTTATTTTAAACTATTTATTTCGTTTGGAGAAATTGATTGAAATTGCCGAACAAAAGATTCCCGTGCATATCGTACAAAAGAAGGTGCAAACGTTAGATGAAAACGGC
>JAFTHR010000083.1 GCA_017457345.1 Clostridia bacterium
GCGGGGATAGATGGAATTAGCGATTTTAAAAAGGAAAAAGCGGTATGGATAGGGGATAGTTTAACGGCGGATATCCGTGCGGCAAACGAAGCGGGAATTGATAGCGTGTGGCTGAATTTTTCCGCAAAGGCAGGGGCAGGGAACGCTTTGCCAACGTATACGGCAAAGAGTTTTGCTCAGGTTCTGCGTTTTTTAGGAATAAATTAAAGGATCGTAAACACTTTTTTCTTCAAAAGATTTGAAAAAAAGGAAAAATTATGCTATAATAGCAGGTAAGGGCTTTTGAAAAAGCAAAAGTCGATTGCAGTTGGAGGCAAGAATGGC
Source organism: Clostridia bacterium (assembly GCA_017457345.1). GTDB lineage: Bacteria > Bacillota > Clostridia > Christensenellales > Borkfalkiaceae > Scatosoma. The sequence goes on from JAFTHR010000083.1 coordinate 325, forward strand.
AAAAGAACAAAAGACTCAATCGGAACAAACGGGGTATAGCACCAAAAACTTAGAAGTGCTTGAAGGGTTAGACGGCGTTCGCGTTCGCCCCGGTATGTACGTAGGCTCTACGGGCGTGAAAGGTTTACACCACATTCTTTGGGAAATCGTGGATAACGCAGTAGACGAAGCGGCAAACGGCTACGCAAAAAAAATCACCGTCACGCTCCATAAAGACGGTAGCGCTTCGGTTGAAGACGACGGCCGTGGTATTCCCACGGATATGCACCCTAAACTCAAAGTTTCGGGCGTGGAACTCGTGTTCACAAAATTGCACGCAGGCGGTAAGTTTGGGGACGGGAACTACGCGTATTCGGGTGGTTTGCACGGCGTTGGCGCGTCGGTTACGAACGCCCTTTCAGAGTGGCTTACGGTAGAGATTTACCGTGGCACGATTTATAAAATGAGTTTCCATTCCGTGTATAACGCACGCAAGAAAAAGGTGGAATCCGGCTTACCGGACGGGCCTTTGGAAAACACGGGTGTTCGCACTCGTAGAACGGGTACGCTCGTGCGCTTTAAGCCGGACGGGCGGGTGTTCACGGAATTAGAGTTTAACTTAGAAACGGTAGAAGAACGTTTAAACGAAATCGCCTTTTTAAACAAGGGCATTGAGATCGTTTTAATCGACGAGCGTATTTCTATGGCGGAAGCAAAGCGCCAACGCACGTTGTTCACCACAGACGACGAGGTGGAAACGGATGAAAACGGCGAGCAGATCGTAAAAGAAGCAGAAGAACAATTAGAAGATCAACCCGTTTTTGGGCAACAATCTATGTTCGAAGAACTCGATTCTCTTGCGCTGGAAAGCGAGCCGTACCGCGTGGTGTTCAAGTACGACGGTGGTATTAGCGACTTTGTAAAGAGTTTAAACGAAGGCAAGAAAAAACTCTATTCTGCACCCATCTACTATCGTGAAATTAAAAACGATATCGTGGTGGAATTTGCCATCCAACACACTTCGGATTACACGGAGAGCGTGTTCTCGTTCGTAAACAACATCCCCACGCCGGAAGGTGGTTATCACGAAATCGGTTTTAGATCGGGGCTTGCGCGTGCGCTCAACGAATACGCGAAAGCGAACGGATTTTTAAAGGATAAAACGCAAACGCTTTCGGGGGAAGACTTCCGCGAAGGTTTAACGGCGGTGCTTTCTATCCAAATGAAGAACGTGCAGTTCGAAGGGCAAACGAAAACCAAACTTGGGAATACCGAGGCGCGCCCTGCCGTAGAATCGGTGGTGATGGAAGGGATTGCGGCACTCAACAACATCCGTGGCTATAAAAAGACCTTGGAAGAAATCATCAAAAAAGCGCAAGGCGCGGCAAAGGCACGCGTAGCGGCAAAACAAGCCAAGGAAAACGCCAGAGAAAAGAATAGCATTGATAAACTCACGTTAACGGGAAAACTTGCAAGTTGTTCGGGGAAAAAGCCTGAACTCAACGAAATTTTTATCGTAGAAGGGGACTCGGCTGGCGGTACGGCAAAACAAGCGCGCGTTCGTCAATTTCAGTCTATCTTACCACTTCGTGGTAAACCTTTGAACGTAGAGAAAAAGAGATTAAACCAAATCCTTGAAAACGAAGAAATTAGAACAATGATCGGGGCGATCGGCGCAGGGATTGAGCCGGAGTTCAAACTCGATAAAATCAACTACCATAAAGTTATCATTTTATCGGATGCCGACCAAGACGGTATGCATATTCGTTGCATCTTGCTCACCTTCTTCTTTAGATACATGCGCCC
>JAFTHR010000084.1 GCA_017457345.1 Clostridia bacterium
ATAGTGCTCCTTTGGATTTTTCCTTCGATTATTTTTTCTTTGCTTTGATATACGCTTTTACTTCTTCGCTAACGTAGTCGCTAAGGTCGGCACCGAACGCCAAACAGTTTCGCGCCATAGACGAACTAACGTGCAACAATTCTTGTTTGCAGGGAATATACACCGCTTTCACGTTCTTATCAATTTTTTGCGAAGCAAAATAATTCGCTTGCTCAAATTCAAAGTCTACGGTGTTGCGAATCCCGCGCACGTAAAACTCCGCGCCTTCGCGCCGCATAAGTTCGGCTACCGTGCCTTCAAATTCCACAATTTTTACACCCTTTTGCGGTAAATCAAGCCGCAACATTTCCTTGCGCTCTTCCACGCTAAAAAGGGGTTGTTTTTGGGGGTTTACGAGCACCGCCACCACAACTTCCTGAAAAAGTTTTAACGCGTCTTCCACCACCGCTTTATGCCCTAAAGTGGGGGGATCGAACGTTCCTGCGAACACGCACTTTTCGTTCATTTTATCCCTCTCTTTCCGCACCCGTTTCACTATTTCTTAAAAACGATAGCACGGCTTTTCCGTATTTTCTAATATCGTATACTTCGAGCCCCGAAATCGGTTCGTCAAACGGGCAATGCCGTTCGAATACGATAATTCCGTCTTTGCTTAATAGCCCTTTTTCAGCAATCTTTTTCACCGCTTTCACGCCGTAATCTTCCATATACGGCGGATCGATAAAAATTAAATCGAAAGGCTTTATTTGCCGCTCTAAACAAACGGCGTAGTCTGCGTTGGAAAGGATTACCCCGTCCGCCTTCGTCAGTTTGAGTGCGGTAAGGTTTTTTTGTAAAATGGCAATACTTTCTTTTGCACAATCGTTAAACGTCACTTCCGCAGCGCCTCGCGAAAGACATTCAAGACCAAGCGCGCCACTTCCCGAAAAAAGGTCCAACACGCGCGCCCCGCGCACCTTTAACGAAAGGATATTGAATAGCGATTCTTTTACGCGATCAGACGTAGGGCGCACGTCCTTCCCGCCAAACTCCGCAAGCACGCGGCTGCGGAACTTTCCACCGATAATTCTCATTTTACTTTCTCTTTTTAGGTTTCGTTCCAGGTAAACCGCCGTAGTTAATTTTTTTCGGTCGGTTTTCTTGCCGTGCGCGCTCCGCTTCTTCCATTGCTTGCTGCCTTAACGCCTTTGCGCGCTTTGCATACGCACCGCAAATATACCCTGCACCGCTAAGCACGATCGGTACGAGCGCAAAGAGCAAGGAAAGGAAATAACTAACCGCAGCCCCGCCTGCGTTTGCCGCTACCATAGGAATTACCGACCAACCGGAAAGCATCATAAGCGTGAAAATGGTAATCCCAAAATTTCCCGTATCTTTCCCTTCGGTAAGCGCCGAAGAAATTACGTTTTGATTGCCACCGAAGACGAGCCCGGTAACGAGCACGAGTAAGGCAGGAATTGCGCCGTAGAAAAAACCTTTCCACACGCGGTATTCCTTATCTTCTTTATATCGGCTAACTTTTAATTCGCCGCGTTCTTCCGCCGCCATACGCTTTATGTTGCCCGCCACGAGCATCTCGTAATCTAATCCGCCGTTTGTCCAACTGAAAAAGAAGTTATAAGCAAACGCCACCACGATACATACAACCCAAATGGGAAGCACGGCGGAAAGCGTTAATTCTTTTGCGCGCAACATAACGAGCAAAGAAACCGTGCTCGCCGCCAAATAAATGGTGGTAAGCAACAGGGATTTTATGCCTAAGTTTTTAAAATAACTCCAAAAAACCCGCAACCTTTCTTTCATTCTTTTACTCCTATTCTTTCGTTAAATATCGCCGTTTCCTTTTCCGTGACAATGGCGTCTAGCGGCGTATCCGCCGCCCAAACGGGCACTCGGTTTATTCGTTGGATTTCGAACGCACAACCCACGTAGTACGGCACGTTTTGGCTGTTTTTACACTCGCTCAAATACCGATCGTAATAGCCGCCGCCGTAGCCTAAGCGGTTTCCTTTCTCATCTACTGCTAAAAGGGGGGCGAAAATAATGCTAGGATATCCGTTCCATCTTTCCCCAACAGGCTCTCTAATCCCCAGTGAAGAGATGGAAAAATCTTCCCCTACTTCCACCTCGTACATCTTGCCGTTTTCGATTACGGGCGCGTATACTTTTACACCGCGCTCGAACAGCGCTTCCACCAAATTATCGGTGGAAAGTTCGGAAGAGAACGAAAGATATACGAACGCCGTTTCCACGGCTCGTCCGCTTTGCTCTATTTTGTCGAGCAACTCCATAGCGTTCTTGGTAAAGGCGCGCGCTTTTTGGTCGCGATTCACCACTTCCGCTCGCAAGCCTTTCATTCGCTTTCTTAAAAATTTTTTCTCTGCGAAAATCTCCGCTTCGCTCGGTGCGGCTTTTTCTAAAACGATCCGCACGTTATTCGTATTCATAAATAAACTCCGCTCGGCGCGTTGCCGCACACAACACTTCGTACGTGGCCGTACCCGTTTGTTCCGCCGTTTCTTCGGCATCACAAAGAACGGTTTGCCACCTGCCTTTTTTGCTCTCCGTCCGTTTAATGCACACGTCCATACAAAGCACGTTAGCGTTCTTCTCCGCGCCCACCGTGCCGTTTTCTTTCTTCCTTAAAAACCCGTCTGCATAGCCGTAACGAAGGACGGAAAGCGTTTCGCCTTTTTCTATCGTTACGCTACCGTATCCCGCGCCGCCGAACCCGCACTTTCGTACTTGTACAACGGGCGCGTATACCCGCATTGCTTTCTTTAATTTTTTCCGTAGACACTCTGTCTTTTCTTCCGCACCGTTCGTGGGCAAATAGCCGTAAAGCCCTAACCCTACGCGTACCATTCCAAACGAGAATTCCTTTCCAAG
>JAFTHR010000085.1 GCA_017457345.1 Clostridia bacterium
AAATAGGGGTTAGAAGGGGAGGCGAAGAGATTTTTTTCACCGTCACACCCGTAAAAGATAAGGTGACGGACCGCTATAAAATAGGCGTTTTAATTCGTGATAACGTTTCAGGAATCGGTACGGTCACATATATCGAAAAAGATAGCGGTAGATTCGCCGCGCTCGGTCATAGCGTTGTTGGGGAAGATAAACGCGAACTGAAAATTTCTAGCGGAACGGTTTATCCTTGTAGTATCGTAGGCGTGACGAAAGGCGTTCGAGGAAAAGCAGGGGAACTCCGCGGCTTATTTTTAACGGAATCGAACTTTGGAACGGCGGAAAAACTGTGTAAATGCGGTATTTTTGGTGCTTTTAACACCGAAAACGACCTTAGCGGGCTCACTTTAACGGTTGCCGACTCTTCCCAAGCGAAAATCGGTGACGCCTATATTTATTCTACGGTAGACGGCTTAGAACCAAAAAAATATAGCGTTGAAATTGTAAAAGTAGACCGTTTTACGAAAACGAACAAAAATTACGTGGTAAAAATCACCGATGAAGAATTATTGAGCCGTACCGGTGGTATCGTACAAGGGATGAGTGGTAGCCCTATCCTACAAAACGGTAAATTAATCGGTGCAATCACGCACGTATTCTTAAACGATCCCACGCGTGGGTATGGAATAGACGTGCAACAAATGTTAGCGGAGTAGTTATTATGCGTGGCGTTGTAATTTGCTATGCCACACATAAATAGTGGAAGGTGTAATATGAAAAATAAAAAGAAAAAAATGAACGCGCTCCTTGCAGCGGTTGCAATCTTTACTTCTTTCGGCGTTGCATCAAGCAAGCAGGCGGCACAATTTCATGGTGATTTACTGCAAAATTGCGTAATTTCGTCGGCAAAAACGGTAAAAAAAGAAGTAAACGGCATTCAAACGCATGCAAAAGGCGCGTACGTGATGGAAAGTTCGAGCGGCACGGAAATCTATTCCAAAGATGCCGAAAAACGCTTACCGATTGCAAGTATGTGCAAAATTATGACGTTGTTATTGTGTTTTGACGATATAAATGCCGGTCGTTTATCGTTAGAAGAGAGCGTGATCGCAAGCGAACGGGCGGCATCAATGGGCGGTTCTCAGGTTTATTTAGACGCGAACGGGGAATATAAGGTGCAGGAATTGTTAAAAAGCATTGTTGTATGCTCGGCGAACGATAGTTGCGTAGCAATGGCGGAACGCGTATGCGGTTCGGAGTCCGCTTTCGTGGATAAAATGAACGAAAAAGCGGCAAATTTGGGTATGAATAACACCCTATTTTCAAATTGTACGGGGCTTCCCAAAGATCCGCAGTATTCTTGCGCAAAAGACGTGGCGAAAATGCTTTCGGAACTGGTAAAAAATAAGGAGTATTTAACCTATTCTAGAATTTGGATGGAAGATTTTACCCATCCGTCTGGAAGAGTGACGGGCATGACGAACACCAACACACTCGTCCGCTTTTACGAAGGGTGCGACGGTGGAAAAACGGGCTTTACTTCTCAAGCAGGATTTTGCCTTGCAGCCACGG
>JAFTHR010000086.1 GCA_017457345.1 Clostridia bacterium
AATATAAGCAGACGATTTTAGGTCCGCTTTGGGCAATTATTCAGCCACTTTTCACTACGGTTATCTTCACTATCATCTTTGGGAATTTGGCGGGGCTTGCACCCGGCGGCGTACCGTCCTTTATTTTCTACCTTTCAGGCTCGGTCGCTTGGGGGTATTTTGCTGGTTGTCTCGGTTCGACTTCGCGTACCTTTACGGGCAACGCAGGCATTATGGGCAAAGTGTATTTCCCTAGGCTAGTTATGCCGATCACTTCGGTGTTTTCGCAATTAATTTCCTTCTGCATCCAGTTCGCCATGATGCTCATTTTCTGGATTTACTACTGGGCAACGGGCGCACTCGTTCCAAGCGTTAGCGTTCTTTTGTTCCCCGTGCTCGTTCTGCAAATGGCTCTTTTGGGACTTGGTTTCGGCGTTATCATTTCGTCCGTCACCACGAAATATCGCGACCTTGTTATTTTGGTTGGGTTTGGGATGCAACTTTGGATGTACGCAACCCCCGTTGCTTACGATATCTCCATTATCCCGCAATCGGTTATGTGGCTCTATATGCTCAACCCCATGACGCCTATTATCAACACATTCCGCTATATGTTCTTAGGCGTGGGCGAATTCCAACCGCTCTACTATGCAATTAGTTGGCTCGTCACGCTAGTGGTACTGGTGTTCGGCGTGTTGCTGTTCAACAAAGTTGAAAAAACCTTTATGGATACCGTTTAAGGAGGCGCGCTATGAGTGATACGATTATTAAAGTAGAAAACGTTTCCAAAGAATACCGCCTCGGCGCGATCGGCGGTGCGACGCTCGTTGGTGAATTGCAGTCCTGGTGGGCGCGTGTCCGCGGGAAGGAAGATCCGAATAGTAAAATCGGCGCAAAGTCGGTAAAAGTAGGCGAAAAATTTTTAGCACTCGACGGTATTTCGTTTGAAGTGAAAAAAGGCGAGCGCGTGGGCATTATCGGGCATAACGGCGCGGGAAAATCCACTTTCCTCAAACTTTTATCGCGCGTCACTGCTCCCACGAAAGGTACAATCTCCTACAACGGGCGTATTTCTTCTATGCTCGAAGTAGGCACGGGTTTCCACCCCGAACTCACGGGCAGAGAAAACGTATATATGAACGGCGCGATTTTAGGGATGACGAAAAAAGAAATCGATTCTAAGTTCGACGATATCGTTAAATTCGCTGAAATGGAACAGTTTATCGACACGCCGGTAAAGAGATATTCTTCCGGTATGTACGTGAAACTTGCGTTCGCCGTTGCGGCGCACCTTGATTCCGAAATTATGATTATGGACGAAGTGCTTGCCGTCGGCGACATCAATTTCCAACAAAAGTGTTTGGCAAAAATGAAAGAAGTCGGCACGGAACAAGGCAGAACGATTTTATACGTTAGCCATAATATGAATACGATTCGTCAACTTTGCACCCGTTGTATCGTACTCGATCACGGCAAAATGATTTTCGACGGCGACATAGAAGAGGCGATTTCGCTATATACTATGCAAAACACGAAAAACGTACGAATTGATAATGATCTTGCAGCAGTGAAACGCCCTAGCGACCTTTCGAAAAATCTTTTTATGGAAAAGCTTTCCGTTACGCAATGCTCTAATGGTCACTTGAAATTCCGATTGAATTTCAACGCAAAAAAAACCTTTTCTTCTGCGGTCTTAAGGCTGGTGTTATTTGACGCTACGGACAACACTTTATGTACGAGTCACTCAGACATCATCCCTAACGTCAAACTTGGTTCGAATAGCGTTTTGTTTGATTTGAATATATCCTGTTTGATGAACGGGCTATATAGAGCCGATTTAATTCTTTCAGATTTTGACGAGAATATGTTACAGCGTCACGATTTGGCAGTACGAGCTTTCCGTTTCGAAATCACAGACAATGAACAGGTCCCTTATAACTTGAAATGGAGCACAAACTCTTGGGGAAAAATCCAATTGGATAATATGCAAGTTGTTTTGGAGTAATAATAATGGAAAAAATCAAGAGATTTATTGAGTGTCTTTTGCCCGTCACTGCTTGTAATCTAATGTGCGACTATTGCTACGTCATACAAGAAAATAACCGAAAAAACGAAATACCAAAATTAAATTATACCCCCCAACAGATTCGATCCGCTTTGACTGTAGAACGATTAGGCGGTATTTGCTATATAAGTATTTGTGGCGCAGGAGAAACACTCTTACCCAAATACTCAGTAGATATTGTTCATGAGTTATTGCAAGAGGGGCATTTCGTTAATATCACCACAAACGGGACTTTAACTCAACGATTCGAAGAATTTTGCTCTTTTGAACCCAACCTCCTTTCACACTTACATTTTGCCTTTTCTCTCCATTTTATAGAATTGAAAGATAAAGGATTATTGCAAACGTTTTTTGACAACGTAAAAAGAGTAAGACAAGCTGGTTGTTCTTTCGTCGTCCAAATCAATCTTTACGACGGTTATTTGCCTTACCTTGATGAAATCAAACGGCTTTGCCTCGATAATCTAGGCGCATTACCGCAAGTCGCAGCAACTAGAGATGAAAGCAATAGCAATTTCGTCTTATTGACCAATTTATCAAAAGAAAATTATGCAATGAACGGAGATTCCTTCGATTCTCCTCTTTTTACTTTTACCATGGAAAACTTTATGGTAAAAAGAAAAGAATTCTGCTACGCAGGAGACTGGTCTTTTTTGCTGAATTTGCAAACAGGCATTATGCGCAAATGTTACGCCAACGGTGATAATCCTGTTAACATTTTTGAAAATCCAAACGATCCTATTCCTTTTTGCGCTGTGGGAAAAAATTGTAAGAATAAGTATTGCGTAAATTCCAGTCATTTTATGTCCTTGGGGGTTATCCCTTCAAAGAATGTTCCTTCTTACGCACAGTTACGTAATCGTGAAAGCGCAAACTGGTACACCCCTACTATGAACTCTTTCTTAAACGGAAAACTTGAAGCGTCAAACAAAAAATATTCTCTTATGAAGAAATTGCGCATCTACACTCCGTTGCGGATAAAAAATTTTTTTCAAGCGACGAAAATCCGCATCTCCCGTTTGACACCGAATTCCATAAAATCCATTTATAAAAAATTAAGAAAAAAATAAATCACTTTCCTAGTATACGCGGAGATTTTATGCCAAAATTCAGCATTATCGTCCCTATTTATAAGGTTGAAAAATACCTTACTCAATGTTTAAACAGCATCCTCAATCAGTCGATTGAGGATTTTGAGTGTATTCTCGTAGACGACGGCTCGCCTGATCGCTGCCCTGCTATTTGCGATAAATACGCCGAAGCGGACCCGCGCTTTAAAGTGGTTCATAAAGAAAACGGCGGACTTTCTTCCGCTCGGAACGCAGGTCTTGATATCGCACAAGGAGATTATATTTTTTTCGTCGATAGCGACGACTATTTAGCGCCTGATGCCTTGGAAAAAATCTCCGATTGTTTCGATACAAACAATTCTGATCTCGTTGTTTTTAATTACGAAGCGTTTGATGAAAGCACCTTATTGCGTACTCACACCAATTTTCTTCCCTTACAATATGACTTGTTTGGAGAAAAAGAGCGTTTCTCTTTCCTTTGCCGCACCGCCTTACAGTATAGAATAGGCTGGGAGGCTTGGGATAGGGTTTATAAACGCTCCGTTATTGAAGAAAACGGCTTGCGTTTTTATAACGATAAGGAACTTTACGCCGAAGATTTGTATTTTAACACGCTATATTTGCTGCACACTAATAAAATCAACGTACTTCCCGATCGACTTTATTTTTACCGTTTGCGCAACGATTCCATTACGGGCGTTAACAACGAATCGAAAATTCCCGAATTCGCAAAACTCACGCAATTACTTCACGATTATTTGTCAAACAACCAGTTTGATTACATTAAGAAACACTTTTATGTTGTTTTCTATTTGATTTTGTCAACCCCTAATCATATTAAAAAGAACTTTCCCGCACTCTTCTATTTAATTTTAGGAAATCGATATCGTCAATCCACGATGGAACAACGTATAGCCGATATCTCCGCGCTTGATAATCCAAAATTTTTCGAAAACTACACAAAACAAATTTATCGAAACCACAAGCGCATTAAGAAACACATTGGCTATCCTCTCTCGCATCAAGAGGAATTTGATTATCTGCATTACTTAAACGCATGCAAGCGCGGCAACGCAAAAAAAATTTCAAACGTCACCACGAAGATCGCCGTTTTCGTAAAACGGGCTTACTTTTTCCTGCTTCGCCACGTAAAAAACGCATTGCGACGAATTAAATATATTCCCGATAAACTTTGGCGAAAAAACGTGTATATCTTTGGAACGGAAGATTTTGGAAACGTAGGCGATCAATTAATTGCAGTCACCGAACTCGCCTTTTTGAAATCGTACTACCCTAACTATAACGTAATAGAAATTCCTGCCACTTGTTACCATAAAACGATCCAAGATCTTCATATAAAACTTAAACGGAAAGACCCTATCATTTTAACGGGCGGCGGAAATATGGGAGATATGTATCCATTCGCGGAAAACATTAAATTAGACGTAATTAAACGTTTCCCTAAAAATAAACTTACGATTTTCCCTCAAACGATTTATTTCGATAACCCCAAAAATCAAGAACTCTCAACGGCGCAATACGCAAAAGCAACACGCCTTACGATCGCCACGCGAGAAAAGTATTCGTTTAAATTAGCAAAAACTCTTTACCCCAACGCAAAAGTAGTTCTCACGCCTGATATCGTATTCTATCGTAGCCTGCAAACGGATGCAGAACGGCAAAACGTAATTCGCTTATGCTTGCGTAGTGATAAAGAGAAGACTCTTTCCGAGCAAGCAGAACAAACTATCTTATCTTCCCTGAAAGACTTTTCCGTAGAGCGGTTTGATATGCAACTGCCTTATAACGTACCCGTGAAAGATCGCGAACGCGTAATTGAAGAAATCCTCGCACATTACCGAACGGCAAAACTGATTATCACCGATCGATTGCACGGTATGGTCGTTTCCGCGGTGACGGGAACACCTTGTATCGTATTGCCCAGCAAGAGCCATAAGATGAAAGGCACGTACGAGTGGATTGCCGATTTACCGTATATCCGTTTCGCAAACGACGTAAACGAAATTCCCGTGCTTTTAGAAGAACTCTTATCGTTGCCCCCGTGTGAATACGATCCTTTACCTTTCCGCCACTACTTTGAACAAATTATACAAAAATGAAAACAAAAAGC
>JAFTHR010000010.1 GCA_017457345.1 Clostridia bacterium
GGAAGATTTTAGAAGTGTTATCAATTTCCAAGCGACAAATATGGTTTTTAGGGAAGAGCGAACGGATAAACTTTCCCGCTTCGCTAAGGGTTAAATCGCACATAAGGTAGGGGATCTTAGCCAAATCTTCTTTGCAGATACCGTTTGGATATTCGTTTTTATCGGCGGAACAAACCAGGGCAAGGCGATCGGTTTCGAACACGTCGCAGGCATAGCCAACGCGGTTAAGCGGTACGGCGGAGAACACCATATCCACCACGTTATCTTGCAACTGGCGAATTAAGTCCAGCGAGTGGCCAAGCACAACCTTAACCGAAGTAATGGAGTTATTCTTTAAACATTCGTCTACGAGTGCCTTAACGTAGCATTCGTAGGTTGCGTTAATCGCGCCGATAGAGAACTTGCGTTTGTGGGAGGAAACGGCGTTCATTTCTTCCACGGACGTTTCTTCAAGTTCAATAATACGCTCTGCGTAGCGCAAGAAAATATCCCCTTCTTCCGTTAAAGAAACGGCTTTCGAGCCGCGAGAGAAGAGTTTTTTTCCAACTTCCTTTTCGAGTTCGCTAATGCGGTTCGTCACGGTAGATTGAGCAATGTTCAATTTTTCCGCCGCAAGGGTAAAGTTTTTAACTTTCGATAAAAATATAAAAGTTTTGAGTTCTTCCTTATTCATTAAAAAAACCGATTGTCCTTATGTAAATAATCTATTACATTGATTATAACATTATAAAATGGAAAAAGCAAGTGATTTATGGAAAAAAAGGAACGAAAAATATAATAAATCCCCGCTCCGATTGACAAAACGCAAAAAAAGCGGTATACTGAAACGAAGCGAGGTGTGAAATGTTTGGAAAAATAACCGAAAGAGTACAGGAAATCAAGCGCGAAATAAGCGCTGGAAACCCGTTTGGGGAAAAGGTTATACTCGTTGCCGCTACGAAAATGCAAACGGCGGAAAGTATTAACGAAGCGATTTTAGCCGGGGTAGACGCCGTTGCGGAAAATAAAGTGCAAGAATTTCGCGATAAAGATGGTCTGTTGGAGCCTTGTCCGCAACATTTTATCGGGCACTTACAAACGAACAAAGTGAAATACCTTGTGGGAAAAATAGACTTATTCCACTCGTGTGATCGAGACGCGCTTGCCGAAGAAATTGCTCGTCAGTCTATTCGCAAAGGGGTGGTATCGAACGTTTTAATTCAAATCAACGTTTCACAAGAAGAGAGTAAAGGCGGATACGAGTTTGAAGAAGGAAAAGCCGTGTTTGAGCGGTTGTCAAAAATGGAAGGACTGCGTGTTCGTGGGTTTATGGCAATGCTTGAAGAGTCAACGAACGTGGAACTTTTGAGAGAGCATGTTCGTAAAATGCGCGGGCTTTTTAATTGGGCGAAAACGCAAGCGGACGGGATCGAGTATCTATCTATGGGGATGAGCGGAGACTATCGCTTATGCGTTGAAAACGGTAGCAATATGGTGCGTTTAGGCTCAACGATTTTCGGCGCAAGAGACTACGGAAAGAAGGAGTAAAAATGGAAAAGGGTTATACCGTAATCACGGGCGCAACGGGCGGTTTAGGCGGTGCGTTTACTCGGCTTTGTTTCAAGGAAAATGAACCGCTTGTATTGCTTGGTAGAAGCGAAGAAAAACTTGCGGCGTTAAAGGGAGAACTCCTTGCTGAACGCAGTAATGCGGAAGTGCTCACCTATGCAGTTGATTTAACTAACGCGGGTAGCAGGGACGAGTTTATGCAAGATTTTGCCTTAAAAAACGGGAAAATTAAGCGTTTAATTAACGTGGCGGGCGTGGACACGCAAAAAGGATTTACGCTTTACACACAGGAAAAAATCGTATTTCAAACAAGGGTGAATTTCGAAGCGGCGGTATGTCTTTGCAAGTTCGCGCTTGATCACGCCGCGGAAGGGCTTGAAATTATAAACGTTTCGAGTATTAGCGGAAGTTGCCCTATGCCGTATTTTGCTATTTATAGCGCTTCGAAACGCGCGTTAACGGATTTCTCTCTTGCGCTTAGAGAAGAAGTGAAAAAAGACGGCGTGAAAGTGACTGCCGTCACGCCCGGTGGTATCCCTACGCGGGAAGATGTGAAAGAGCAAATCAAAGGGCAAGGCTTGTGGGGAAAACTTACGGCAAAATCTCCGGAAACGGTTGCGCGTGCTTCTTTAAAAGGCGTTAAGAAAAATAAAGCGGTGGTCGTTCCTGGGTTCTTTAATAAGGCAATGACGGTTTTCACGAAATTATTGCCGAGAGGGATAAAACTTAAATTCATTGCAAAAAGATGGAGTAAAATATCAAAAGACGCGTTTTAACGCGTCTTTTTGTTTTGTTTAGTTTTGGCGTTTTGCAATCACGTTTCCGCTTGTTCCGTCCATTAAAAAGGAATAAATTTTTCCATTTTCCGCCACAATACCGATATAGTAGTACACCTTTTCTTCATAGAGCACGCGAACGAAAAGTTCGCCGTGAAAACGGTTGTTTTCGGTGAGTGACTTAAATAAATCCTTTTCCTTTTCCACAATTTTTTTCA
>JAFTHR010000011.1 GCA_017457345.1 Clostridia bacterium
CTTATTCTTCCGCTCACCGGCCATCGAATCCGGTGCATCCACATATTCGCGGCATTATGTTTATCACCGCTTTTTACCGATTTTACACGGTCTTTTTCTTCTTGATGATTTTCGTTCGGTGCTCTTCTCAGCTAAGCAACCGCACTAAGTTCGCACGGTGCGCAAACCACGTGAGCGCAACGAGCGTGAATATCAGCGTAAGCGACAGGATAACTCCCGTCCCCCAAGCCGTGTATTTTGCGCCGATTACAATCGATTGAATTACGGCGAACACCGTCACCCCTATCAAAGATCCAACCGCGCCCCACTCGGAAAGGATAATATAAGTCAAGCAGAACAAAACAATTCCAAGCCCAACCAAAATAAACCAAGCGCTTTCGCAGGAAAGACCTACCCACAACACACCGAACGTAGATGCCATTCCCTTGCCCCCTTTAAAACGCATAGTGGCAGGATAAATATGCCCTACGATAACGAAAAAACCTGCAAAATAACGGGCTACGTCGCTCACCTGCACTACCCCGCCCGCAAACACGAAATTGCGGTAGAGAAAGAATGCGGCAAGCGTGGGAAGTCCGCCTTTCAACACGTCGCAAACGAAGGTTAAAATGCCGATTTTCGCACCGAATTCACGCGTCATATTCATTGTGCCGGGATTGCCGCTCCCCATTTGGGAAATATCCCGCTTTTTAAAAGACGAAATCGTTTTTGCAAAGTTGAAACAACCGATAAAATAACAAACGATTGCCATCACCGCAAATTCCCACCATCTTTGCGCTAAATCGAATACCTGCATGCCCGATTCTCCTTAATCTTCGTCCTTTTTCTCGCGCACCACAATCTTAATCGGCGTACCCGAAAAATCGTAAGCGCGGCGAATGGTGTTCTCCAAATACCGTGCGTAGGAGAAATGGAGCAAGCCTTCGTCGTTCACAAACAACGCGAACACGGGCGGGCAAACCGAAACCTGCGAAGAAAAATATACCTTCATCCGTCTACCTAAATAGGAAGGCGGTTCTTGCATACGAACGGCATCCCCGATCAAATCGTTCAACTCGCCGGTCGGCACGCGGAAGTTTGCGTGTGCGTACACTTCTTCCGCCGCTTCTAAAATTTTGCTCACGCGTTGCCCCGTTTTTGCGGAAATGTAAATGGATTTATAGTAGTCCATAAACTTCAAATCTTCTTTCAGTTTCTCTTCGAAACGGTTGGTCGTGAACGTATCCTTTTCAATCAAATCCCACTTGTTCATAAGGATTACGGACGGCTTGCCTTGTTCGTGCACGTAGCCGATAATTTTCACGTCTTGTTCCGTTAAACCTTCTTCGCTATCCACCACGAGCAAACATACGTCGCTGCGGCGCACCGCGTCGAACGCGCGCATGTTGCTATAATACTCCACGTTATCGTCCACGTTCTTCTTCTTGCGAATCCCCGCCGTGTCGATAATCGTGTAGTACTTGCCGTCCCGCTCGAACAACGTGTCGATCGCATCACGGGTAGTGCCCGCAATCGGCGTGACGATACTCCGCTCTTTCCCAAGCATTTTATTCACTAAACTCGATTTGCCTGCGTTCGGTTTCCCCACCACCGCAATTTTAAGCGACGGCACCGTTTCTTCCGTTCCTTCGGGGAAATAGGAAATTGCTTCGTCTAACACGTCCCCTATGCCTTGGGAGTGTTCGCTCGAAACGGCGAACGGTTCACCAAGCCCCAACGAATAGAATTCAAATACCTTTTCGGGGGAGTATTCATCGATTTTATTCACCACGAGCACCACGGGTTTTTTGCTACGGCGCAGAATATCCGCCACGTCGTAATCCGAAGGCAAGAGCCCTTCCCGCACGTCGGTGAAAAACAAAATAACGTCGGCAGTTTCAATCGCCACCTCCGCTTGTTTTACAATTTCTTTCCACATGATGTCTTCCGACTTGAGTTCAATCCCACCCGTATCCACCATTGTAAAGTTCTTGCCGCGCCACGTTGCGTCGGTATACAACCGATCCCGCGTGACGCCCGGTCTATCTTCGGTAATAGAGATCTTTCTCCCTGCTACTTTATTGAAAAAGGTGCTTTTGCCAACGTTCGGCCGCCCCACCAAGGCGATTAAAGGATTTGCCATCTTACCCTCCTTTTATTTGCTTCCGCGTGACAGTAGTTCTACGAGCCCGTAGCCACCGTTTCGATTGATTTCAATTTTTGCGAATTTGATTTTTTTGCGCATTTGATCAAGCGTTGTTCCACACAAGAACACGGGGGAAAATTCCATCGTCATATTTCCCGCAAGCACCACTAAATCGGCTCTGTTTCCCGCTCTTTCATAGTCTAAAAGCGCATTTATCACGTCTTTCCCCGTCAAAAGCCCCGTACAGGTGACGGTTTCTCCAAAAAATTCGTTTTTAACAGGCAACACTTCTACCATGAGCCCTTGCACGGCGTTTTGGATTTTTTTCGCCACTTCCCTATTCGTTTTCGCCGCCGAAACACCGCTAACGATAATCGCTTTTTTCGGCTTTTTCAACTTCCTGTTGCCAAGTTCTAAAAGCGCGGAATTTACTTCTCCAAGGAACTTCGCCGTCATACCGATTCCGTTTTCGATTTGTTCGAACTCGCCGTAAAATTCGGCGGGTTTCATTTGCTCTTCCGCCTTGATAAAATACTCGTCGGCAGGCAGCACGAAGTTCACGCCAAACTCGGCGTTCAACTCGTCCACTTGCTTTAAAAAAGAGCGCGCGTACTCTTTATCGGGATCGGGAATTTCAAAAAGTCCTTCTCTATACTTCGTTAAACCCGTTGGCACAACCGCAAGATCCTTCACCGCAGGATAGAGCGCGAAAAGTTCCCGCGCCGTGCGGGTAAGTTCGGCGCCGTCGTTTATTCCCGGCACGATCACCGCTTGGCAATGCATTTCAATCCCCGCTTTTGCAAAACGGGAAATTTGTTCTAACACACGCCCCGCAAACCGATTGCGCAGTAGTTTAACGCGCACTTCCGGGTTCGTTGCGTGCACCGAAATATATAAGGGAGAAAGGCGCAGGCGCACAATTCTCTCTTCGTCGCTTTCTTCTAAATTCGTGAGCGTGACGAAATTTCCGCAAGTGAAACTCATTGCGTAGTCGTCATCTTTCACGTACAAACTCTCACGCATCCCTTTCGGCATTTGATCCACGAAACAAAACAAACAATGGTTGTGGCAGGTCTTTATCTTTTCGGCGGGCTCGAAGGTCATTCCCCATTCTTCCCCGCTCTCTTTTTGCACAAGGATGGAGCGCTCCGCGCCGCAACGCTTATCTCGAACGGTGAGTTCCACCTGTTCAAGCGCTTCGGCGTACAAAAGGTCGAGTTCGTCTTTTACCTCGAACCCGTTTACAAAGAGAATTTCGTCTCCCTTTTCAATTCCGTACTCACGCGCCAGTCCACGCCGCGCCACTTGTTTCACTTTAACCATAACGCCACGTTTATGCGAGAAATACTCCTTCCTCGCCATCCGTTTCTTCAAATTTTACAAATACTTTTTCTTGCGCCGAAGTAGGCAAGTTTTTGCCGATAAAATCAGCTCTAAAAGGCAATTCTCTATGCCCCCTATCCACGATTTCAAGCAGGTAAATTTTTTCCGCTCTGCCCATATTCGCCCCGTAGGAGACGAGCGCCGAAATTGCCGCACGAACCGTTCTGCCCGTAAAGAGCACGTCGTCGCAAAGCACCACCTTTTTTCCGCTGATAGAAAAATTTATTTCCGTGCCTTGCACCTGCGCATCGCAACGCAAAATATCGTCACGATACAGCGTGATGTCTAAAATCCCAAGCGGCAACTCTACCCCTTCCGTTTCCAAAAGGTATTTTTGAATACGCTCCGCAACGACCACGCCACGCGTGCGCACGCCGATAAGAACCACGTCTTTTAATCCGTCGCTCTTTTCCACGATTTCGCGCGAAAGGCGCTTTATCACGCGGTTTAATGCGTTTTTATCAAGGATTTCTTTCATGATTATTTCTCCGCCGGGTACTGCTTTCTAAGTTTTTGAACAATCTCTTCAAAATAATCTGGTAGCGGCGCGGTAAACTCCATTCTCTCCCCCGTGCTAGGGTGCGTGAGCACTAGTTTCGCCGCGTGCAAGAGTTGCCCGTCCAAACGATATTTTTGTTTTTTGTATCCGTACGTGGGATCGCCCACTACGGGATGCCCAAGATGCGCCGCGTGCACGCGGATTTGGTGCGTTCGCCCCGTCTGCAAGGAAAATTCGCAAAGGGTGAACTCATTTCCGTACCGCTCTACCACCTTGTAATCGGTGACGGCGTGCTTGCCTTTTCCGCTCGGCAATACCGCCATTTTTACACGATCTACGGGATGCCTGCCGATATCCGTTTCTACTCTACCTTCGTCCGTTTTTAAGTTCCCTTCCAAAAGAGCGTAGTACACCCGTTTGCAGGTTTTTTCGGCGATTTGCCCCGCGAGCGATAAATGCGCTTTATCGTTCTTGGCAACGACGAGTAGCCCCGAAGTATCTTTATCTATCCTGTGCACTATCCCCGGCCTCATCACGCCGCCGATCCCGCTCAAATTATCGAGCGCGTATAACAGCGCGTTTACGAGCGTGCCTTCCATAACGCCGTTGCCGATATGCACCACCATCCCTTGGCGTTTGTTTACAACGGCAAAATCTTGGTCTTGATACACCACGTCTATCGGTATGTTTTCGGCTTTTACGGCGTATTCGCAAGGCTCGGGAAGTTCCAAGAGCACGCGATCCCCCACGCGTATTTCTTCCCCCGATTTTTTGGCGCGCTCGCCGTTTTTGAAAACGGCGCCGCTTTCCACGAGTTTTTGAATACGCGATCGGGTAAGGTCCTCCGCCTGTTCGCTGAGAAACAAATCTAATCGTTTATAATTTTCTTCGGCAACGAACAAGCGTTTTTCCATAGGTTATTCCGCCTTATTTTTCTTTGCGTTGGCTTTTTCCACTCTCTCCGTTGCTAAATCGGCACGTTTTCCGTGGCGTTCCGCTTCCGCTACTTGTTGGTTTGCCTTTTCAATAAGTTTCCCTGCTTTCTTGGCTCTTTTTTCCTTTCTCTTCGTTTCTTCCTTTGCAATTTGTTCGTTTGCAAGAACACGGTATTTCCCTACGGGAATTAACGCGTCTCTATCAAAGAA
The DNA here is from genome assembly GCA_017457345.1 of Clostridia bacterium. Classification (GTDB taxonomy): domain Bacteria; phylum Bacillota; class Clostridia; order Christensenellales; family Borkfalkiaceae; genus Scatosoma. Next base: position 5,153 of record JAFTHR010000011.1, read on the forward strand.
CAAGAAGGCGAAGATAAGGATTACCGCACCGAATACGATAAAGAAATCGGCAAAATTGCAAACGCCAAAGTTCAAAAAGTTGGTTTCCCAACCGAACCATTGATTGAGCAACCCGCTAAAATCAAGGTACACCATATCGCGTACGCCGTCACGCACGCCCGTTGCGGTTGCCGCATCCCAAATTTGATAGTACACGCGGTCTATAAAGTTGCCCACGCCGCCTGCAATTACGAGCACGAGTGCAAAACGAAGGCAAGAACGGCGTTTGTCCGTTCTCAAATAACAAATCATAAGAATGAACATAATGAGCGCCGTGCCGAACACGATTGCCATTTTGATAAGCGGCTTCGAGTTCTCCAACGCGCTAAACGCCACCCCTCTGTTCCAAGCGATACAAAGTTCGATAACGCCGGGCAAGAGTTCAATTTTGCTAGGAGCGTCGGCAACGTCTACAAAATACACGTCGGCAACGAGTTTGGTAATTTGGTCGATAAAGAGCAAAATTGCAAAAAGCAATAGCCCCCAAAGACGAGACCCTTTTAAGTACTTAACTTTTTCTTTTTTAGCCATAGTTCTTTTTCCCCTTTTCGGTTTTTTTCTCTATTATTTTATTCACCTCTATGCTCACGAATCATAGCCGTTTTTAATTCGTAGAGTTTCGGCGATAAATCCACTTTGTAAAGTTGCGGCATATCCATGCGCAAGTATTCTTCCCAGAATTTCTCAAGTTCCGCTTTCGAAAACGCTTTAATCTCTTGGAGCGACGGGAATTTATACACGAGTTCCCCGCCCTTTACAATCGTTTCGTGCAAAGGCACGGCACGGTAGTTTTCCACCGTCACCTTTTTCCAAGTTTCAATCGGGTGGAAGATGGTAAGCGGTTCGTTCTCGTTCACTTCTTCCTTTCTAAGCGTAATTAAATCGGCAATCGCCATCCCGCTCTCTTTATCGTACAACCGATAAAGCGATTTAAAGGCAGGGTTGGTGATTTTTTCGGAGTTATCGGAGAGTTTGATCTTGGGCGTTTCCGTGCCGTCTTCGTGCAGCACCGCCGAAAGTTTGTATACCCCGCCGAGCGCCGGCATCTCTTCAGACGTGATGAGTTTCGTACCCACACCCCACGAATCGATCTTTGCGCCTTGTTGCATAAGCGAAGCAATGGAGTATTCGTCTAAATCCCCCGAAGCGCAAATAATAGCGTCTTTAAACCCTGCTTCGTCTAACATTTTGCGCGCTTTTTTGGAAAGATACGTAAAGTCTCCGCTATCCAAACGAATTCCTTTGGGTTTATACCCCTTCTCGCGCAATTCTTTAAACACTTTAATGGCGTTCGGCACACCGCTACGCAACGTATCGAAAGTATCCACGAGCAATAAACAATTATCGGGATAACTTTCGGCGTACGCTTTGAACGCTTCGTATTCGCTGGGATAATCCATTACCCAACTGTGCGCCATCGTGCCGGCAACGGGAACGTTAAACGCTTGTCCTGCAATCACGTTCGAAGTGGAAGCGCACCCGCCGATAATTGCCGCACGTGCACCGTAGATGCCTGCATCAGGCCCTTGTGCACGGCGCAACCCGAATTCCATTACAATCCCTTTCCCTGCCGCACGGCAAATCTTAGAAGACTTGGTGGCAATCAGCGTTTGGTGGTTGATGATGTTCAAAAGTGCCGTTTCGGCAAATTGTGCTTGAATGAGCGGTGCTTTCACCGTTAAAATCGGTTCGCCGGGGAATACGGGCTCACCTTCTTTCACGGCGTACACGTCGCCTGTGAATTTCATGTTTTTAAGGTAAGCAAGGAAGTCTTCGCTGAAAAGATTTAACCCGCGAAGATAGGCGATATCTTCTTCGGTAAATCTCCAAGAGAGCAAATAGTCGATCGCTTGTTCTAACCCCGCCGCTATCGAATAGGTGATGAGTTTGTTGCGGCGAAAGAATAAATCGAACGTCACTTCTTCTTCGTGTTTGCCGTGTTTGAAAAAACCGTAGCCCATCGTGATTTGATAAAGGTCGGTTAAAAGAGTTAAGTTTCTCATTTTTCTTCTCCTTGATCGATCGTTGGATTTTCTTTCTCTTTTTTCTCCGTCAATTCCGTTTTTTCTTTCTTTTCCTTCGGCGGTTTTATTTCGTAGTTCTCAGGATAAATAGCGCACATCATATTCCACTTAGAAAAGTACGCTTTTTCGTCCTTCACGTCCTTAATAAACTTAGTGATGCCGTACGGATCGCCCGTTGCCGAGCCGAACAATTTGCCTTCCTTTTTCTTGTTCCAAACGAGCACGAACGCAAGCATTGCGAGCCCGAACGCAAGCAGTAAAAGAGAGAATACTAACGACCAAGGAACGGCGTCTCCTAAAATAAATTCTTGGGAGCGGAGCGGTTCCATAATCGAACGCACTAAACCGTAGCCGATAAAATAGCACGCGGTAATCACGCCGTTCGGCTTATAGGGATTTTTCCACGCATACCAGAACATTAAGCCCGCCACGATCGTGTTTGCTAAACTTTCGTACAAGAAGAACGCGTAGTGCCACTCGCCGCCCGTGATTTCCGCCCCGCCGAAGGTGATGGCGAACGTATCCCAACACGTGCCGTTTGGATTGATATACACGCCGAACGGGAAGAAATGGAGCGCCTCGTTTTCAATCACGCCGCCGTACACTTCTTGGTTGAAAAAGTTCCCCCATCTACCGATTGCTTGAGCAATCATAAGACCGATAACAACGCAGTCACCCACGCGGAAGAAATTCACTTTTTTAAAATAACTTACGCCGATAACGCTAAACAATCCGCCTAAAATCCCGCCGATAATGGAAAGACCGCCGCGGCGAATACTTTCAAACGCAAACCACTCGGAAATCGGCATACCGTCCGTAATGCAATAAAATAGACGAGTGGTAATAAGGGCAATCGGCAAGCAAATGCAAAAATACGTCATAAATAAATCCGTAGACATATTTCTGCGTTTAAATAATAACGATATCAAGAAAAACGCCGTTAAAATCCCCGTGACGATACTGAGCGCATACGCCGTGATTTCAAAGCCGAATACCGTGATTCCGGGCGCTTTTGCAAGCAATAAGTCCATTCCTTTTTCTCCTTACGCAAACCTTTATAAAAGGTTTCTTTTCTCATTATAGCATAAGCGGACGAGATTCGTCAATCCCGTCCGCTTCTTTTTTTACTTAGTTTTATGAATTTTTTGGGTTTTTTTCCTTCGTTTTTTCTTCTTCGTCATCAAAAACCGCCTTTAAGCGCGTTTTCAACAAGGGCAACGCAAGGAATATAAGTACGGAATTTAGCACGTTTACCAAAATTTGAAGTTTAAAAAACAATCGGTACACAACGTATGCAAAATAGGTGACTTCTCCACCGAATTTCAACGCCACGTAGTCCATCACAGCCGTGGAAAATCCCATTACTCTATTGTAAAAATAAAATCCCGTGCTACTGATGGCAACCGTGCAAACGATAAACGATAACACGCAAACAATCGCCGATTGCACAAAGACGAGCCCCTTGATTTTCGGCCGGAAGAAGGTGAACGTCCAACCGGCAATCAGCGCCACCGTTGCCGTGGACAGTCCCACCCAAAACATATAGGTCATTCCCCAAGAATTGATGAAAAAGCCCAAAAGGTCACCAAGGAAACAAGCGGCAAAACCGCTCAATCCACCTAAAATTACCCCCGCTACCGTTGAAACGAAAAAGGTGACGGAAATTTGCGTTTCGAACATTCTAAATTCTAGCAGCGTATTCGCCACCACAATGAACGCCGCGCATACGGCAAGATAGGCAATTTTTCCACCGTCCGTCTTTTTAGAAAGGAAGGAAGAAAAAAGGGCTCTTTGAAAAAAATTGCGTTGATCGGACATAAAAAAACCTCCCGAAAGAGAGGTCCGCAAACAGGGCTTTACCCTTTGAATTGATAGCGGACGCGCCATTGCACCGCAGGGAAATTCCCTTTCGTCCACCGACAACGTCCCGTTCGGTGACACTTCACGCGCTTTGGCTACTCTTGTATGCTTATTATACGACTTTTTTCGCCAAACCGCAAGCGTTTTATCACACTTTTAGCGCATAATTTCCGCTCACGGGGAGAAACTTTTTCTATGGGACTTATTTTCATCCGTGCAATCGTGGTGTTCGTGGCGCTCTTTCTTACTATGCGGTTGATGGGAAAGCGACAAATCGGAGAGATGCAACCGTACGAATTAGTTATCACGCTCATTATCGCAGACCTTGCTTGCATCCCGATGGCAGACAATTCCATTCCGCTTACCTACGGGCTCGTTGCAATCGCCACCGTTTATCTTCTTCACCAAATCGTTTGTTTGCTCGATTTGTGCGTTTCGGGCGCAAAGCCCGTACTGAGCGGAAAACCGAGTATCGTCATTAATAAAAACGGGATCGACGCCACGCAACTTAAAAAAAACAGTTTGGATATTACCGACTTGATTGAGAGCATGCGCGGCGCGGGATATTTTTCGCTCGATTCCGTTGACTACGCTCTTTACGAATCCAACGGCACCTTTTCCGCTTTGCCGAAACCGGACTACGAAAGCAAACAAAACTCTTTGCCCGTAATTTTAATTAACGAAGGAAAATATCACTTGAAAAACGTGGCGCTCACCCACCGTTCCACCGACTATTATAATGCAATTTTACGCGACCATGGCTTTAAATCCCCCCACCAGGTATTGATTATGACGGTGGACGGGAACGGAAAGGTATATGCACAGCAGCGCGGAAAACGGTATCAAACCTTCAACTTAAACTGGGAGAAAAAGATATGGTAAAAACGGCAATTAGTATTTTTATTTCACTAGGCTTAATTTTAATTGTTTCGTACTTTGAAATTGCATACGTAAACTCCACGTTTTCCGATTTTCGAGAATTGTTAACGGTGCTATATTTAAAGGTGCAAAGCGGCAAAGCGACCTATGAAGACGGCTATGCCACCCTAACCTTTTGGGAAGATAAAAAGGACGTTTTGCACGTTTGGTTGCCGCACACTTCGATCAATAACGTGGAGAACGAACTAAGCGAAGCCATGGGATATTTACGCCAAGAAAACTGCGAAGACGCACTCCCTAAAATTGAAATTTTAATCAACTTAACACATTCGATTCCCGAATCCTACGCGATAAAGATTAAAAACGTATTTTAACGAAAAACGCCTTGCTCCCCGCAAGGCGTTTTTGCCGTAATTTTTATTCTACGCTAAGCCGTATGCATACACAATGCGCACGGTTGCATCAAATACGTTTCGTAAAAATTTCTTTACCGCACCGCTCGTCACGCTATCTAACTCCCCTTCGCAGGATTTTAACATCATAGTGATTGCGTCGGTATTTTTATAAATGATTTGCGCGTCTTCTTCAATGCCCGTGTAGGCGTCTTCTTTGCCAACGCTTTGAATGGCGTGCATCTCCACCACA
>JAFTHR010000087.1 GCA_017457345.1 Clostridia bacterium
CAAATCAATCCTTTATAATAAGAAATAGAAAGTGTTTGGCTCGGTGTTGCGATATTCGCTCCGTCCTTGTAGCCCCCACGCAAAGAGGCTTAATTGCTCGTGGCACTTTCTTTTTTTTATGCTCCGTTACTTGCGGGGCTTTTTCTTTTTTATAAATTGCTTGAAGTCTGTTAAATTTTCGGCTATCTTAAGTTACCACACGAATTATAGACGTAAAACTTCAAGTAGTGATGCTATTGAATACATAACCTTTACTCATTCCCCCGAAGTAGATTTAGGAAATAAAAAGGTACGTACTGTTCCATTATTGGATAATATAAGTCCTGCGGAACAACGTAAGAATAAAGTACAAGGCAAGAAGTTTGGTGAAAACCGTTCTTATGCCTACCCCAAAGTTTTTGTAGGAAAGCGTAAAGGTATTTGAAGAAAACAAAGACAAGGTCGAATAAATGGGATATGAAAAAAATTATAAAAAATAGTGGGCAACTACATAAGTAGTTCCCACTTTAGATATGAGATATCTAGTGTCAAACACGATGACGGTATTATTATATGCGATAATTTAAAAAAAGTCAATACTTTTTACCTTTTTTTACTGTTTTCCTTTATTATAACACGAAAAAATTTTAAAATTTTTCGCATTTTTCTCTTGACGTTTTCAGCCACCATAATAAGGTAAAACGCTCACCCTACCGCCTGTAAACTCCATTTTATAAACCCCCTTGAACGCCGAATACCGCGCCGCGGATAACTTCTTTGTATAATAAAGACGGAAAAATGAAGGACGTAATTCCTTCGGCTTCGTATAGAGAAACGGAAGAACTTTCTCCTGTTGATTTCGACAAAAAACGTATCGGTAAGATGTTTGAAGTGTTCCCTAGCGAAAACGTTCCCATTACAGGTGGAAAAGAAAAAGCCCCGTAAATAACGGAGCATAAAAAAAGACGCGCTTTGTACAGTGCATACAAAACCGTCTTCGTGACCCGCAAGCATAACGTATTTCAATACGCCCATCAAGGAAGGATTTTTATTCCATTGAACGATATTATTATATGCGACAATTTAGAAAAAGTCAATACTTTTTACCGTTTTTTACTGTTTTTCTTTATTATAACACGAAAAAAATTTTTAAAATTTTTCGCATTTTTCTCTTGACGTTTTCAGCCACCATAATAAGGTAAAACACTCACCCCACCGCCTGTAAACTCCATTTTATAAAACCCCTTAAACGCCGAATACCGCGCCGTATGCAACACCGCCCGTGCACGGACGAACTGCCTTGCATCAAACCGCACGCAAAGCCCGCAGCCTATTTTCGCCTCTTTGGGCGCAGGAACGGTTTCGGCAAAAACCCCGTGGCTTTTTAACCGTTCGCCATAGTCTAGGCATTGCGCTCGCGAACGGAACACGGCTATAATCGTCATTTGTCATTTACACCTCCTAACGGAATACTATATTATATGTAAAAGATACGCAAGGAGTGTGTTTATGATCTATTTGGACAACGCCGCAACAGGCGGTAGAAAACCAGACGCCGTGCTCTCCGCCGTGCGCTCGGCAATCGTGGTGAGCGCTAACCCCGGGCGAAGCGGACACAAACTTTCGCTTGCACTCGCCACGCAAGTTCTTAATTGCAGAAAAGAACTTTCTAATTTTTTTAGCGGCTACGGCTACGAACGGGTTGTGTTTACCAAAAACTGTACGGAAGCCCTTAACTTAGCGCTACTCGGTACGCTAGAAGAAGGCGATCACGTGGTAGTCACTTGCCTTGAACACAATTCCGTGCTCCGCCCCCTACACCACTTAAACAAAACGCGCGGCGTAAGTTATAGCGTTTGCCCTTTAACGAACGGAGAAATCGATCCCGAAAAACTGCTTTCTCTTATTACCGCTCGCACGCGCGCCGTTGTCGTCACCGCCGCTTCGAACGTGACGGGCGTACTTTGCCCCTTACGAGAAATCGGCAATAAACTACCCGAAAACGTGCTCTTTTTTTGCGACGGCGCACAGGGCGCGGGGCATTTCCCTATCTCGATGCAGGATTATAAAATAGACGTGCTCACCCTTGCAGGCCACAAAGGATTGATGGGAATTCAAGGGAGCGGTGCTTTGCTTTTTTCTCCGCGAGTGCAACCAAAGCCCGTGCTATTCGGCGGCACGGGAACAACGAGCCATTTGCTGGAAATGCCCGATTTTTATCCCGATTGTTTAGAAGCGGGAACACTTTCCTATCCCGCCGTGATTTCTCTTTTAGAAGGCGTGCGGTTTTTAAAGGGGAATATGCCTAAACTCGCAAGCGAAGTTTTTAATCACACGAAAGCCCTTTGCTCGGCGATGGAGACTTTGCCTGATTATATTTGTTATTCCAAACCCAACCCGTGCGGGATTGTGGCATTTCGTCACCGCACGCTTCCTTCGGAGTGGGTGGCAACCGAACTTTCCGAGCAGTACGGGATTGCGCTCCGCGGCGGCTTGCATTGCGCCCCGCTTGCACACCAAGCGCTAGGGAGCGAAGAATACGGCTTGTTGCGCGCTAGTTTTTCCCACTTCAACACCCCCGCCGAGAGAAACGCGCTCTTTACCGCGCTCAAATCCATTGCTAGGCGTTATAAAGGATAAAAATAAGCACCTGCCCGTGCCTTTTTGGCTACGGGCAGGCGTTTTTCGTTAAGGAATTGCTTTTAATTTATCGATAATCACTTTTAATCTACGCCGTTGAAAAGCATCTAACATAGGGGAAAACTGACGGTAAAACTCGTCTATTTCCTCATTGGAAAGCGTGCCGTTTTTCTTGCTTTCTTCCGCCTGTTTTAAAATGCTTGCAAGCATTTCACCGTTGCTTTTTCCACGATACGCCGAAGCGATTTTTTTCGTTAAATCCGCCGCTGCGCTCGCACTCTCCGCGCTTGCCGTTTCCGCCGCTATTTTTTGGAGCGTTTCTTCTTCGCTCGCGCCTTGATAGTCTTTAAAACTTTTCATGATATCCCCCCGAAAAAAAGATTTTCCTTATATCCTATTCCACAGAACAATTTTTCGTGTATTTTGGAATATATTGTACTATGGAAACTATCGTTCTTATTTTGCTTTACTACCTTTCACAAAACCCCGACTTCCCCGATAAAATTAAGCCCTTTTTAACCCAACTCAACGATTCGAAAAAAATGTTGGATTTTTTAGGGGATTTATCGAAATTCCAAAATCTTTTTTCCTCTTTAAAAACGGAAAATAAAACGGAAGAACCGGCACCCGACGGCGCTCACGAACCCGTGCAAAATCCGCCACCGCCGCCTGAAAAAGAAAAATCGCAATCCCCCACCAAGGGAATTGCGAACGAATTTATTGAAGGAAAATTAGAAGAATACTTTTCGCGAGTTAAACGATAGAAAAACCGCCGTTTACGGGAATATCTATCCCGTTCACGTATTCGTTCTCTTCTAAAAAAATCACCGCTTGGGCAACTTCTTCCGCCGCGCCAAGCCTACCCGCCGTGGTCTCTTCTGCCATAGCGGACTTTTCTTGCGGACTAAAACGTGCGTTCATATCCGTATCGATAACGCCGGGGGACACGCAATTTACGCGCACTCCCGAATAACCGAGTTCTTTTGCAAGTGATTTCGTAAAACCTATCACCGCCGCCTTAGAAGCCGCGTACACGCTTTCGCAACTTGCCCCCACTTCTCCCCACACGGAAGAAACGTTCACGATAAGCCCGTTCTTTTTGGCGATCATTCCCTTTGCCGCTTCCCGCGCGCAAACGAACGAACCGAATACGTTCACGCCGAACACGCGGTCGAACTCCTCTTTGGTAAAATCTTGTATTTGCGAAAAATGCGAAACGCCAGCGTTATTCACAAGAATATCTACTCCGCCGATCTCGCGGAAAAGGTTTACCACTTGTTGCTCGTTTGAAACGTCCGCCTGCACCGTTTTTACGCCGAGTTTTTCCATCTCGCTAGCCGCTTGCACGTTCTTTTCGTAAGTGGCGTACACCATGTAATTTTTCTTTAAAAAGGCAAGCGCGATCGCTTTTCCTATACCGCGAACGCCGCCCGTCACTAATACCTTTTTCATGAATTTATTCCTAACTTTTCCACGATTTCCCGTGCAATTTGCTCGGGTGTTTTTTTATCTACGTCTATCACGTACTCGGCAACGCGTTCGTAAGTCTCGCCTCTCTCTCCAAGCAAGCGCTCTATTTTGCTTTCCAACCGCTCTTCGCCCTCTAAAAGAGGGCGTTCGCTCTCTCCTTTGAGCCTTTTTACGAGCGTTTCTTTTTCTGCACGCAAATATACGAGCGCGCCGTTTTCCTTTAAAAAAGCAACGTTTTCGGGGTTTAAAACGAATCCTCCGCCCGTGGCTATAATCAGGTTTTTTTGCCTTGATAACGAGCGCGCCGTTTCCGTTTCTAATTCGCGGAAACGTCCTTCGCCAAACGTAGAAAAAATCTCTTTTATCGGGCCGTATTTTTTAACGATTTCCTCGTCTGTATCCACACGGCTTTTCCCCGTCAATCGCGAAAGGGCGAGCGCCACGGTCGTTTTCCCTGCGCCCATCATACCGAATAAAACGACGTTCATTTGCTCTCCTTATTTTTCTAGTACGCTTTTTAACCCGGCAATCGCCGCCAAATAACTACCTTCGCCAAACCCGCAAACAACGCCTTTGCACACTTCGGATAAAACGCTTACGTTGCGGAAGTCTTCTCGAGCGTGCACATTCGAAATATGTACTTCGGCAACGGGGATGTTGATTGCCGCAACGGCGTCGCGAATGGCATAACTATAATGGGTGAACGCGCCGGCGTTGAGCAAAATACCGTCGCAGGACTTTTCAAGATACGCTTCGTGCAATTTCGAGCAGATCTCCCCTTCTAAATTACTTTGGTAAAACTCTACGCTATCCCCCGCGCTTTCGCAATACGCTTTGATTTTTGCGTTGATATCTTCGAGCGTGCGCGTGCCGTAAACGCCTTGTTCGCGTTTCCCCGTCAAGTTCAAGTTTACTCCGTTGATAACTAAAAATCTCATGGTTTTCTCCTTGTTTTATTCCTTTAAATACTTTTCGTATAGCCGCTGGGCATACTCGCCGCTAGGCTCTATTCCTAGATACAAACAGTCGGCAAAGTAGGCTTGATAAAAGAGCATAGAAGCGCCGTTTATCGTGTTTAACCCGCACGATTTTGCCAAACGCAAAAACTCGCTTTCCGCCGGCGTGTAAATCAAATCCACCGCCGTTTCCTTACCCAAAAACGCTTGTTTGGATACGGGGGAAACGCCTTCCGTTTGATGCATCCCAACACCCGTACAATTCACAACGATTTCGCCTTGGAACGTTTCGGGATTTTCCACCGCTTGCAACCCTAACTCTTTACAAACGGATGCCAACTTTTCGGCGTTTCTTTGATAGGCGTACACGTTCGCGCCCGCGTTTTTGAGCGCGACTGCCGTACTTCTACCCGAGCCGCCCATGCCAAGCACGAGCACTCGCTTGCCGTTCACCGCAATCCCTGCGGCGGCAAGCATCTGCATAAAACCTAACCCGTCTGTATTATATCCCTTCTTCGTTGCCGTTAAAACGGTGTTTACCGCGCCGAAGTCGTTCGCCTGCCCTACCGTTTCGTTTAAATAGGACATTACGGAAAGTTTATACGGGATCGTCACGTTAAACCCGTCCGTTTCCGCAAGCAATCGTTTCACTTCGCTATCGAACCCGTCTGCATCCGTAGAAACGCAGCGATAGGCACAATCGACGCCCATTTCACGCAAAATGAACTTGTGTATCCGTTCGCTATCCGATTTCGACACGTCCTTGCCGATAAGCCCTAAGCGCAACGTTTTTTTCTCTTGTTTCAAACCCTGCCCCGTCCTTTTAACCTTGATTGATATACGAAAAGAAATTCGGGAAGGAAATTGCGCAACACTCCGCGCCCTTAATCTCCCCGCCTTGTTCGCTGGCGGCAAGCGCAACTGCGCCCGTCATAGCAATGCGGTGGTCAAGATAACTATCAATCGATCCGCCACGCATTTTTTTCTTACCCGTGATTACAAACCCATCTTCCGTTTCCTTGCAATCACCACCGATTGCATTGATGAGTTCCGCCGTCGTTTTAATCCGATCGCTTTCCTTTACGCGAAGTTCACCCGCGCCGCGAATATAACTCACACCGTCGGCATACGCACAAAGAAGGGCAACGAGCGGCAACTCGTCTATCATAGACGGCACGTCTTCACGCCCAAGTTCAATAGCGCGCATATTCGATTTTTCCACCAAGATATCCGCCGTTTCTTCGCCGCCGGAAGTTCTTTTATTTTCAAGCGTGTATTTCACACCAAGCAAATCGAACGCCTTTAAAATGCCCGTTCTCGTGGGATTTACGCCAACGTTTTTACAAACCGTTTTGCCAAGCAACGCCCCTAG
>JAFTHR010000088.1 GCA_017457345.1 Clostridia bacterium
ATACGACGTATTGCTCGACGAAGAAGGTATCGACGCAATCGCAGAAAAAGTGGTTGAAAAACTTGACTTCTCGAACGCAAGATTTGAAGTTTACACGAACGCTGAACCTACCGAAGAAGTAGTGGAAGAAGTAGTGGAAGAAGTTGCGGTAGTAGAAGAACCCGTAGAAGAAGTGGTAGAAGAAGTAGTGGAAGAACCGGCTACCGAACCTGCCGCCGAAGAAGTTGCCGTAGCGGCAGAGCCTACATATCAAGTATCGGGCGACGAACTCGTGGATGCAGAAACGGGTCTTGTAATCCGCTTGAAGAGAAGTTTCACGGCGAAGATGAAACAAAGCGAAGAAAACGTGAAAGGCTTCTATAGCGCGCTTAAGAACGAACTTACTTCCTATAAGAAAGTAAACTCGCACGTAAGTTGGCACGGTGATAGATTTAACTTAGGCCGCGACACGATCGCAAGAATGAACATCTGCGGTAAAACGCTTTGCCTTTACCTTGACCTTGATCCTGAAGATCCTGAATTCAAGCAAACCGTTTACCACCAAAAGAACGTGACCGGTCAAAAGGCTTACGAAGGAACGCCGTTTATGGTGAAGATCAAGAGCGACGCGGCCGTAAAGAAAGCAACCCGTTTGGTGACGGCGCTTGCCGAAAAGTACGAAGCGGAAAAAGAAGAAGAATTCGTGGCAGTAGATTATGCGGAAGAGTTCGCTTACGAAACGACCACCAAGTTGCTTGAAGACGGCTTAATCCGTACCACGAAAGAAAAGAAAGTTGCGTTGGATTTCTAACCGATTTTCCATACGAATTATTAGAGAGCCGATAGTTGTTTTTGTCGGCTCTTAATTTTATGAGAGCACTACATAAAATTACAAGGAGTTATCAAAAAAGTGACGAACAAAAAAAGCAACCCGAAAGGCAAAGTAGTTGCCAAGGTTGATACGAACGAAAGAAAGGCGAGCAAGCCAAAGGGAAAGCCGAGTGCAAAACTTTCCCGCGCGGCAATGGGCACGGCTATGGATTTTAGCGGCTCGTTCGTTTCGGAAAGTTTACAGGCAAATTATTCCCAAAAACCTGTGAAAAAGAAAACGGTTCTGCCGCCTGCAAAATCCAAAAAAACGGTGAAGGTGGAAGAAATCCCCTTCGTCGCGCCGCCGAAAACAAGCGAAAAACAACCAAAACGGACGCAAAAACCCGTTGAAATAAAGGAAAAACCTGTAAAGAAAGCAGTAGAAAAGGTAAAGAAAGGTAAAAAGAAAAAAGCCGTTAAGATCATCTTCTTAGGCGGCGTTGGCGAGATAGGGAAAAATATGACCGCCATAGAATATGGCGAAGATATTATCGTGGTGGATGCCGGCGTCACCTTCCCAGATTTTGAAGAGATGCCGGGGATTGATTCGGTTGTGCCGGACGTCACCTATTTAGAACAAAATAAAGATAGGGTGAAAGGCGTATTTTTAACGCACGGGCACGAAGATCATATCGGTGGGGTAGCGTTCTTAATGCAAGAATTGAACCCCAAAACCCCTGTGTACGGCACGAAACTCACTTTAATGCTTACCGATAATAAGTTGCAAGAACGCCGAATGACGAACGTTGTGCAAAAGGTGGTCAAGCCCTCCGACAAGGTAAAAGTGGGCGCGTTTGAAGTGGAATTTATCAACGTAAACCACTCGATATCGGGCGCAACGGCGCTTGCGATCCGCACTCCTTGCGGGCTCATTTATCATAGCGGGGATTTTAAAATTGATTTAACCCCCGTTTCGGGAGAACAAATCGATTTAACCAGAATTAGTGAACTTGGCAAAGAAGGCGTACTCTTATATTTAGGGGAATCCACGAACATTGAACGCCCCGGGTACACAATGAGCGAAACGGTGGTAGGCACTACGCTCGATCATTTATTTGCCGAAAATTCTTCTCGCCGTATCATTATCGCAACGTTCGCTTCGAACGTGCATAGATTGCAACAAATTATAGACTTGGCTAAAAAATACCGCCGCAAGGTTGCGCTTTCGGGGCGGAGTATGTTCAAAGTAGTGGAAGCCGCCGTAAAGATAGGCGAACTTACCATTCCAGAAGGGGTGCTCGTAGATATCGAACGCACCAAAAACTTATTCGACGGTGAACTCGTTATTCTCTCTACCGGCTCTCAAGGCGAGCCAATGAGTGCGCTCACCCGTATGTCCGTTGGGGAATTTAACAAGGTGACGGTTGGGCAAAACGACACGGTCATCATTTCCGCAAACCCTATTCCCGGCAACGAGAAAATGATTTATAAAGTGATCGATAACTTGTATAGGCTCGGTGCAAAAGTAGTGTACGAAAGTTTGGAAAAAATCCACGTTTCCGGGCACGCCTGCCAAGAAGAACACAAAATTTTGCACACTCTTTTAAAACCCAAGTTTTTCATTCCCGTGCACGGGGAATATCGGCATTTAAAGCGCCACGCGGAACTTGCCGAATCGTTGGGGATGCCTGCGCATAACATCTTAATTACCGAGATCGGAAATTGCGTGGAACTCACCGAAAAATCTATGACGCTCGTTGAAAACGTGCCGGCAGGTACGCGTTTAATCGACGGCGAAGCGATCGAAGGCACGGATGCCGCGCAAGTGATGAAAGAGCGGATTAAGATGTCTACCGACGGGTTATACGCTATTTCGGTAGCGGTGACGGGGGAAACGATCGTAAACGATCCTTGCGTGGAAGTACGCGGGGTGGTAGCGAACGAGCCTGCCGATATCGCTTTGGAGATCAAGCAATTACTCCAAAGAACTTTAGAACTTTACCGCTACGATTACGGCTATAAAAACGAATTGATTAGCGTGATAGAAAAAACGGTAAAACATTACGTTTACAAAAAGAAAAAGCAATCACCCGTTGTTGTGGTGAATGTGTTGGAATTATAAAATGAGTTATACTTCTTCCTTGGTAAAACTGCATATTCCCAAAGAGTTGCGTTCGGCGCGAGAAGAAGCTCTTGCCCGCGGACTTCCGCTTTGTGAAGACGAAACGTTGCAATTTTTGCTTTTAACGCTTGCAATGAACAAAACGGCGCGGGTGCTGGAAATCGGCACGGCGGTAGGACTTTCGGCAACGGCAATGCTCTTAACCTATCCCCATTTAAAAGTGACCACGGTGGAACTAGAAGAAGATCGATACTTGGAAGCGAAAAGGAACTTTGAAAAGTTTGGCGTTAGCGACCGCGTGACGGCGTATCTGGGTGATGCGGGCGAAATTCTTTCTATGATGGACGGCACGTTCGACTTCGTCTTTCTAGACGGACCGAAAGCGCAGTACGAGCGGTATTTGTTTGACTTGAAGCGTCTACTCAAAGACGGTGGCGTTATCTTCGCGGACGACGTTCTCTTGTTCGGTTGGGTAGACGGCAAAGAGCCCACACCGCAAAAACGGCGCTCGATCGTAGAAAAAATCCGCTCCTATTTAAACGTGGTGACGGAAGACGAAGAACTTATAACGTCGGTACTCGACATAGGCGACGGCGTGGCGTTATCGGTATACAAGAAAAAAGCGAAAGAAAAAGAGTAAGGAGAGTATCGGTGAAAGCGGAACTGCTTGCCCCGGCGGGCAATTTTGAAAAACTGAACACGGCGCTAAATTTTGGCGCGGACGCGGTATATATCGGTGGAAAAAATTTTTCCTTGCGCGCGTTTGCCGATAATTTTTCGCTAGAAGAAATGGAAAACGCCGTTTCGCTTGCGCACGGTATGGGCAAGAAAGTGTACGTGACGGCGAACGTTTTTGCAAAGAACGCCGATTTCGGTGCGTTAAAAGAGTATTTGCAAGCGGTGGCTCAAACGGGTGCGGACGCGGCGATTGTAAGCGATCCCGGCGTTGTGTACCTTGCAAAACAGGTTGCGCCGAATTTGAGTTTGCACCTTTCCACTCAAGCGAATACCACCAACCGTTATTCGGCTCGGTTTTGGAAAGAGCAGGGGGTGGAGCGCATTGTGCTTGCTCGCGAACTTTCTATTGCCGAGATTGCGCAAATACACGAATTCGAGCCATCGCTAGAACTCGAAGCATTCGTGCACGGCGCTATGTGCATTTCTTATAGCGGAAGATGTTTGCTTTCCGATTATTTAGACGGGCGTCAATCAAACAGGGGCGCATGTGTGCAAGCGTGCAGATGGAAGTACGAAGTCCGCCCCGTAAAACCTACGGGCGAGAGCGGTGCTTGGCAGGAAGTAGAGCAAGACGATCGCGGCACGTTCGTGTTCAATAGCAAAGATTTGAATATGCTCTCCCACTTAAACGAGTTGGAAAAAGCAGGCGTTTCGTCCTTTAAAATTGAAGGGCGGATGAAGAGCGGGTACTATCTTGCAACGGTTATTAACGCCTATCGCAGGGTAATGGACGGCGCTTTGGCGGAAGAGTTCCAAAAAGAACTTTGTGCCGTGGCGCACCGCGATTATACCACCGCGTATGCCTTTGGCGAGAATAAAGAAACGGTGAACTATACGAATAGCCAAACGCAGGGCGATTACGCGTATATTGCCGACGTGTTAGATTATCAAAACGGGTTGGCAACGCTAGAGATGCGTAATCGGTTTTTAGTGGGAGATGAGTTAGAGATTTTATCCCCGAGTAGTTCGTTTGGAAAAACTTTCCGCGTGGAAGAAATCACGCTGCCAAACGGCGAAAAAACGTTAGATGCAAAACTAGTACAAGGGCATTATACCGTTCCCTGCCCCCATCCTTTGCAAAAAGGGGACTATTTAAGAAGGAAAGGCGGAAAATGAAAAA
>JAFTHR010000089.1 GCA_017457345.1 Clostridia bacterium
GTTTACGTACCATAGCGAAAACACGGGCAAGGACTACGCCGTGTTCTATAACGAAAACGACGAAAATCATTTAATCGCTTTTTCCTACGACGAGAATAAAACGCTCCAAGAACTAGAAACGCAGGAAGAGTACAACGAACTTGATAAAGCCCTGCACGTATTCGACGAAGAGCAGGCAGCGCAAAACAATTCCTAATAAAAAAGAGAAAGGCTCAAAAGCATCCGTGCTTTTAAGCCTTTTTTCTTCAAAGAAAAATGAAAATGCGTATTGACAACCATTTTTTGGGATGATATAATACAAATGTATTATATGGCAAAATAGCCACGAAAAGGAGCACGTTAAAATGAAACTGATTTTTTCTTCGTCTCTTACCAAGATCTTTAGCGAAGAAGATTGTTATCCGATCGACAAAGGGCAATGCTTAACGAACGAAAGTTTTGCTTTTCAAGTGTACGTACAGGCGGAAGAAGGGGTTTGTGCGCCCGTTTCGGTAGAAGCGGACGTGCCCGTGAACGTATACGAAGTGAAGAAGATGAAAGGGGATTACTACGGATTCTACGGCGAAAGAACGCCGGACGATTACGACTGCCGCGTGGAAGATAACGAGTACCCCGAACTCTTGAAAAAAACTGACCAACTTTGTCTTGAAGCAGGGGAAAGCGCAACGCTGTTTATCGAAATACCCGCCGAAAAAAAGGCAGCGGGCGTACATAAAATCACCGTAAAAATCGGCGCGGAAGAAAAAACGTTGCCGCTCACGGTATTGCCCGTGGAACTTGAAGAGACGAACCTTATCATCACGCATTGGTTCCATATGGACGGGATTGCCGATTACTATCACGTAAAACCCTTCTCGGAAGCGTTCTACGCGCGCTTTGAACAATTTTTAAAGGCGTACTTAAAAATGGGCAACACCGTGGTGTTCGTGCCCTTATTCACGCCACCGCTTGATACGCACGTTGGTTGCGAGAGAACGACGGCGCAACTTATCGGCGTGGAAAAGAACGGAGAAGAGTACACGTTCGATTTTTCGGAAATGGAAAGGTACGTAAAACTTTGCCTTTCTTGCGGGGCGAAGTATTTTGAGTTCTCGCATTTATTCACGCAATGGGGCGGGGAATTCTGCCCGAAAATTATCGTGAAAGAAAACGGCGTAAAACGCAACTTGTTCGGTTGGAACGTCTCTTCGGAAGCCCCTTGCTATCAAGCGTTCTTAAAGCAGTTCTTTAAGGGCTTGCTTTTGGAAATGGATAAGTTGGGGATTAAAGATAAATCGTTCTTACATTTAACCGACGAACCTGGCGAGCCGCATATTGAGCGGTACGAACGTCTTTCCAAATTCGTAAAAGAAAATTGTCCGAATATCCCGGTGATGGACGCGCTCTCGCACTACGATTTTGCGGCGAACGGGTCGGTGGATATGCCGGTGGTTGCTATGAACAGTAAGGATTTAGAGAAGTTCAACGACCGCGAGCACATGCTCTACTATTGCCAAAGCGTAGACGAAGAGTATCTTTCTAACCGCTATTTCCACATGCCCCTTCAACGTACGGCAATCCTTGGCTATCAACTCTATCAAACGCAGGTAAAAGGGTTCTTGCACTGGGGATATAATTTCTATAACGCCGCAGTATCGAAACGGAAAATCAATCCTTACGAAGTGACCACGGCGGACGCAGGTTTGCCTGCGGGGGATTGTTTCGTGGTATATCCTGGCGACGAAGAAGTGGAGTACTCTATTCGTTATTTCGCCCTGTTGAAAGGGTTTGAAGAAGAGCGTTTAATGGAAACGCTTGAAAAGAAAATAGGCAAAAAGAAAGCGTTAAAGATGTTAGAAAACGAAGGCGTTAGCGGCGTGCACAAATATCCTAGAAGCGTATCTTGGCACGAAACGTTCCGCCAAAAAATCTATGCAGAACTTGTAAAATGAGAAAGGGGAGTAAAATGCCGAAGTTTTATTTAGCAATCGATATCGGCGCGTCGTCCGGTCGGCATATCGTTGGGTATAAAGACGAGCGCGGAACGCTTCAAACGGTAGAAACGTACCGTTTCCCCAACGGCGTGAAAGAAGTGGACGGGCACTTAACGTGGGAAGTGGAACGTCTTGTAAAAGAAGTGAAAAGCGGGATAAGGGAAACGCTCAAAAAATACCCCAAGGTTGAATCTATGTCGATCGATACCTGGGGCGTGGATTACGTGCTTTTGGAAGAGGATAAAGAGATAATGCCCGTGTACGCGTACCGCGATTCGCGCACGAAAGCGGTGATCGGCGAAGTGCACGAAAAAATCCCGTTTGAAAAGTTGTACGCTATCACGGGATCGCAGTTCCAAGAATTCAATACCCTGTATCAGTTATACGACGATTTGAAACGGGGCAGGCTTGAAAGGGCAACGGACTTTTTGTTTATTCCCGAATACTTAATGTACAAACTCACGGGCGTGAAAAAGCACGAGTATACGAACGCTTCCACAACGGGTATGCTTAGCGCGCAAACGAACGACTATTCCAAAGAAATTATCTCTGTGCTTGGGTTAAAAGAGAGCTTGTTTAAGCCCTTGGAAAAACCGAAAACGCCGGTAGGCTCGTTCACGGCGGAAGTGCAAGCGGAAGTGGGCGGAAACGTGCCCGTAGTGCTTTGTCCCACGCACGATACGGCAAGCGCGGTGGAAGGAATTCCTATGGAAGAAAACGCGCCGTACGTTTCGAGCGGTACTTGGTCGCTTTTAGGGATTAAGAGCGCTAAGGCGTTCACGAGCGAACGCGCAATGCGCGCCAACTATTCCAACGAATACGGACCGAACTACATCCGTTTCCAAAAGAACATTATGGGGCTTTGGATTATTCAATGCTTAGCAAAGCAAACGGGGCTGGGATTTGAAGAGATGGTCAACCTTGCAAAGTCTAGCGAGTATACGGAGATTTTTAACGTAAACGACGAGCGCTTTTTGGCAAGCCCGAATATGAAAAAAGAAATTGCGGAGTATTTCCTTGAAAGTGGAAAACCCGTTCCGCAAACGGATGCCGACGTAATCAATTCCACCTATCGCTCTCTTGCGTATTCGTACAAAGTGGCGTACGAAGAGTTGGAAGAGATAACGGGTGAAAAGTACGGAAAACTGTATATCGTAGGCGGCGGCGCAAAGAACAAATACTTAAACCAACTTACGGAAGAATACACGGCGAAAAAGGTCGTGGCGTTCCCGATCGAAGCAACGGCGATAGGGAATTTATTAACACAAATTGGGGAATAAAAAATGAGAAAAGAAGTAAAAGAACTGTACGCAAAATACGGCGTGGACGTAAACCGCGTTTTACGCGATCTTGCCAAAGTGAAAGTAAGCATTCATTGCTGGCAACTCGACGACGTGACGGGCTTTGAGTGCGGCGGTGCGCTCACGGGCGGTATTCAATCGACGGGGGACTATCCTGGCAAGGCGCGCAACTTTACGGAACTTACGCAGGATTTAGACGTAGCGCTCAAATACATCCCCGGCTCGAAAAAGATCAACTTGCACGCGTTATACCAAACGGGTGAAACGGTGGATAGAAAGGACGTAGGCGTTGAACAATTCAAAGAATGGGTAGACTATGCAAAATCCCGTGGGTTGGGCTTAGACTACAACCCCACGATTTTCTCTTCGCCTATGCTTAAAGACGGATTGAGTTTATCTTCGCCCGAAAAGGAAGTGCGCGACTACTGGATTGAGCATTGCGTAAACTCCTTAAAAGTGACGGAGTATTTCGGCCGTGAACTTGGTCAAAAGGCGCTTTGCAACATTTGGATTCCAGACGGGCTTAAAGAAGTTCCTGCCGATAGAATGGGACCGAGAAAGAGATTGAAAGAATCGCTCGATAAAATTTTAGAATACAAATACGATAAACGGGTGATGGACGTTGCGGTAGAATCCAAGGTGTTCGGTATCGGCGTAGAATCGTACACGGTAGGCTCTAACGAATTCTATTTGAGTTACGCTATGAAGAACAACGTGCTTTGCTTGCTCGATACGGGGCATTTCCACCCCACCGAAAACGTGGCGGATAAAATTTCTTCGCTTATTTTGTTCTCGCCCCGCCTTGCATTCCACGTGTCTCGCCCCGTGCGTTGGGATAGCGACCACGTACTGAAATTAAACGACGATTTGCAAGAAGTTGCCGACGAACTTGTAAAATGCAACATCTTAGACAAAGCGTATATCGGGTTAGACTATTTCGATGGATCTATCAACCGCGTGGCGGCGCTCGTAATCGGTGCGCGCAATATGGAAAAGGCGCTCCTTAAAGCCATGCTCACGCCTTGGAATATGCTCCGTGAAGCACAAGATTCTTACGATCACACCAAGGTGCTCGCCCTCCAAGAAGAAGTGAAGACGTTGCCTTGGACGGAAGTTTGGAACGAATACTGCAAAAAGCAGGGCGTAGAAGACGAAGCAACGTGGTTTGAAAAGGTGAGAGAATACGAAAGCGAAGTGCTTGTAAAAAGGGGAAACTAACAAATGGATTGTATTCAACAAGTGACGGAGATTTTAGATTTACTCTATAAACATAACTGGGATGAACGCAACGGCGGCAACCTTTCCTATATATTAACGGAAAACGAAGTAAAACAAATTTGTTCGGCAAAGAAAATCATTAGAGAATTTAAATACGATTTCGATATGACCGATCTTATCGGCAAGTATTTCGTTATTACGGGAACGGGGAAATAATTTAAAAACTGCTTGAAAGATCCCAAAAATAATTTAGGGATTA
>JAFTHR010000090.1 GCA_017457345.1 Clostridia bacterium
TACTAAATTAAATATCCGTCGTGGGTGCCGTAAGGCTGAGATTATACCATTTGAATCGGCAAGGTAATACTTGAGCGAGAGATTGTGATTTGCGAACTTTTTTTGCGCCCGCACCTTTTGCGTGGCGCTTTTTTCGTGCATACCGACGGACGAGGAGGTTTTATGTTTTCTTCTTTTAACCTTTCGGCGTTCTCCGTCGAAACCCTGCAACCGATTGCTCTTTGGGCAACGCTCGGTTTGCTTGCCGCCGCACTAATTTGCGGCACGCTTTTATTCTTTTTGAAAAAGGATGCGTTTCGTCCGTTTTGTAAATACGCCTTTTTCGCCTTTGCCGCGTACTTAACGCTGCTCGCTCTCGCTTTTTTCTTTTTGGACGCGTTCTATCACTATAGCGAAGAATACGCCGAAGAAAACTGGTTGAACCACGGCTCGGTAATCCGCCTTTTGCTGCTTCCCGTATTCGGCGTTCTTCTCGTGATAGTGATAAGCGTTATCTCGTACCTGCTCGTGGCTAAATACCGCGAGCAAGCCAAACCTATTGCAAAAACGGTATGCTTCGGTGCAACGCTTGTATCCCTTATCGTGGCGCTTGTGTGCTTGGGTGTGTATTATCAAAAACACATCCATGCCGACGGGTATTATAACTCCGACTCGGCGCAGGTGAAACAACTCGCGCTGTACCTGTGCGCCGCTCTACTCACCGCTTTATTGATCTTTTTCTTCTCTCTTGAAAAAGAGCCGCTTTCGTTAGACTCGAAGTCCTTAGCCTACGCAGGGGTGTGCATTGCAATGAGTTTCGCCCTTTCCTATATTAAGGTTTGGGATATGCCCGCAGGTGGTTCGGTGACGGTGGCAAGTTTGTTGCCCCTTTCCCTTTACGCCTATGCGTTCGGGTTAAAACGCGGATTGTTCGCGGCGTTCGTATATAGCATTTTGCAAGCCGTTCAAGACCCTTGGCTTATCCACCCTGCACAGTTTTTACTGGATTACCCCGTTGCCTTTACGGGCGTGGGGCTTGCAGGGCTCTTTAAAAAGATCAAAACGTTTGAACGCCTGCCGCAACTTTCTTTTGCGCTCGGCACAACGCTCGTTGGCACCTTCCGCTTTATTGCGCACGTTCTTTCCGGCGTGTTCGCTTTCGAAGCGTACGCCGAAGGGCAAAACGCGCTTTTATATAGCCTTGCTTATAACGTTTACGTGTTCGTGGACATTGCCATCGTGGTTGCGCTCGGCGCGGCTCTACTCTCTTCTACGGCGCTTCGAAAAACGTTCGAAACCGCCGCACAAAAAAATTAACCCTTATCTTTGCCAAAAGTTCGCAATGCCTGCCCTTTATTTTTAAGGGGCAGGTTTTTTTAGTAAACTGCTACTTCGCTAAAACGCTTGCTATCTACCACAAGTTCGCCCTTTTCAAGGTCCACGCGCTTTACAACTCCTTTCACCGCAGGGAAAAGAATTTCTTTCCCCTGTTCCGTTTTGAGCGTGTAGATTTCGGATGCAATCGACGTCACGTCCTTCACAACGCCAAGCACCGTACCCGTTTCGTTAATGCATTTAAGACCGATAATATCCACCACGTAGTACTGCCCTTCGCCAAGTTCGGGAGCGTCTTCCCGTTTCCCTAAAAGCAATTTTCCGCGCAAAAGTTCCGCTTTATCGCGATCGTGCACGCCGGCAAGCCCTAAAAAGGCGGCGCCGTCTTGCCCTACGCGGAAGGAAAGGATTTTATAAGGCGTTTCGTCGATATACACCGTTTTAAAGGCTTTCACGTCCTCGGGGAAATCGGTAAACGTTTTTACTTTCACTTCTCCGCGAATCCCTTGCGGCTTCAATACTTCGGCAATCACCAAATCTTTCATTGTTTTCTCCTGCACAAAAAGGCCTTCGTCCCCGAAAGCCTTTCCATTGTTCATTCGCTTATTCAGCGCAAACCGCCTCGTCGTCGCAATCAACGGCATCTCCGCCCTTTTCACGGATTTCAATTACGTATCTCTTTCCGTTTTTCGGCGTTGCCGCGCGAACGAGCGTGCGCATTGCTTTTGCGATTTTCCCTTGTTTGCCGATTACTTTGCCCATGTCGGACGGAAGCAAGGTAATCGTCACTTCTACTACGTGTTCTTTTTCGTTCACGTTGTATTCAACGCTTTCCTTTTCTTCGGCAAACTGATTGACGATATA
>JAFTHR010000091.1 GCA_017457345.1 Clostridia bacterium
CCTACGAACACGGCGTCTGACTTCATAGGAATAATCGAAATTTCCGTGGCAGCAAGCCCTTCGGATAAAACGGCGGCGAAATCGGCAACGTCCATTTCCCTGCCCGCAAGCACGCGCTCCGCTTCTAACAACACGCCTTCTATCGCCGCAAAAATTTGCGATAAATAGCCGCGCATAGAAGCATCTTCAATGCTTTCTTCTAATTCTTTTAATTTCTCTTCGGCGTTCGTTTCGGCAAGCATAGCACGAACGGCGCGGCAGTACCCTGCCCCGCTCATTTTCTTTCCAAAATGCTTTACAATGGATAAAAACCGTTCCCTGCCCCGCTCTAACGCTTCTTTATCGAAACGTTTTTCCGTTTCTGCAAGCGTAATTTCTTTAAACGCGCCGCCACGATAGTTTGCGTATTTTAATAAATAATTTCTATACTCGTCGCTCTCGCCGAAAAAGTAGTTTTGCGCAAGCGATTGAGTGGAAGCAGACGAGAACCCGTCTCGCACTGCTTCTAACGCGGCGAGCACGAACTCGCCAATCGGATGCGCGGAAAGAGATTTCTTCTCGTCGAAAAAGCACGGGATATTATACTCGTTAAACACCCTTTTAAGAGTTAAAGAATACCCTTCCACGCTCGGTACGAGCACCGCGAAATCGCGATAACGCGCCTTGCTATCTTCCCGCATTCGGCGCGCAATTTTTGCCGCGACAAACTCCGCTTCCCCGCGCATATCCGCACCTTCGTACACACGGATATTTTCAGTTGCCGTTTTCTGGCTGACTTCGCTCAAACGCTCGGGATCGTATAAGCCCGTGCGGAGCACTTCCGCTTCCCCGCCGATCGGTACGCCCACTTTGCGAACGTTGGTCTTTCCGTACTCGTTGCACGCGCGCAAAAAGGCGTTCGCCGATTCGTGCGTGTAGACTTCTTCTTCGCCGTCGCAAAAAATACCGAACACGTTTTCCGCCGTTTCAATCGCGGCACGCACCGCCGATAACGCCTGCGCCGTAAACGAAGAATAGCAAAGGAAAAATACGTTCGCTCCGCGAAGAGCAGGATCGCCGCGCAAACAATCGGGTAAAAGTGCAAGATATTTGCTTTCGTCGATATATCCTTCTTCTTGCAAGCGTTTTTCATACTCGCCGTAAATCAAGCGCAAGTCCGTCAATTTACGGCGCAATAAATCGTCGGGTAAAAGTGCAATGCTTTGATCGAGCGTTTCCACGGTCACTTCGCTTGCCGCAAACTGCGCAATCGTTTCATAAATGCATTTTGCGTTATTCCCTACTGCCGAAGCCGTTTTAAAACAAAGCAGTTTTTTCTCGTCTTGCAACCGAGTCATAATATCCCCGATTGCCATAACCGAGCCTTGTTTTGAAAGCACCTTTTGATCCGTTTTCAAAAACCGCGCGAAGGTAGTGACGGAGGAATGGAACGTTCCGCCGAGTTTTCTAACGAGCGCGCGCTCGGCAACGAGCGTTAATCGATCTTCACAAAAAACGATATTGCGCATACCGAGTTTTTCGTAAGATGAAACGTATTCCGCCATCGTTTCCATACACTCTGAAAGGGTGTACGCCGTTAAAACCGTTCTCATTGTTTCCTCCTTTTTTGGTCTTTTTCTTATTATACCACATTAAGCGCCCAAAAAGGGCACTTTTTTAACTTTTTTTTAGAAGTTTTTCACGCAAAACACAATTTTGTTTTTACAATTTTTGAAAGTTGTGCTATAATAATAGAAAACTTCCTTTACGGGGGATATTATGAAACTTAAAAAATTAACCGCCACTTTGGCGCTGGCACTTGGCTGCGTGACGCTCGCTTCGTGTTCTTCTGCCACGAAAGCATCCTTCTCGCCGAACTGGTGCTACGACACAACGCAAGAAAATATCATTAGTTCCGAAACGTTGAAATACGAAGTCTCCTTCCAAAAAGGCGTGGACCTTGACTCCTACACGGTGGAATACGCAAAAGATCAAAAAGGCGTTTATACCACTACCCTTACTCCCACGCGCGGGGAAAC
>JAFTHR010000092.1 GCA_017457345.1 Clostridia bacterium
GATCGCTCCCTACGCAAACGATAACGGGTAGAGGATCGGCGGGGATCGGTTTTCCGCTCGCCGTCCGTTTTAAATGGATAGAGCGAAGGGTTTGATAGACGGCGGCAGTCACGCCGTCCTTGGCTTGTTTGTTATAAACGTTGAAAGAGTATTCCATAACGGGTAGATTATTGACGTGTTTTCTTTCCTTTATGCTCTAAATTTTAAAAAACCCATTGAAATTTGGTTAAATGTATGATACAATTATACAAAGTGGTGCTTGAAAAGCCTAAAAATGGGCAAAAATCAAGAAAACTGTTAGATTAGGGGAATAAAATGATGAATAATTTATGTGCTTTTACCATAGCGAACTGGCTTGATATCGCCTTCGTGGTGATTTTGCTTTTGTTCTCGGTAGTCGGCGCAAAAAAGGGCTTTGTGGCTGCGTTCTTTGGCTTTATCTCCACGATAATTGCTCTTGTTGCGGCGTTCTTGTTAGGGGACAAAGTAATGGAATGGACGAACGGATTGTTCGGCCTGGAAAAGATTATAGGGAACTGATTGAGCGGTTGGCTTTGTACCGCGGAAATTATGAACGTAGACGTATCTCAAGCAGGGCTTGCCGCGCAACTTGAAACTTTGGCTCTTCCCGCCTTCTTAAAGACTGCGATTGTAGATACCGTGGCGGTAGAAGGCGTTGCCGAAGGCACGCTTTTGGGTACGGTTATCGGTGGCGTGATCGCCAAGTTCTTAACGAATATACTCACCGTAATTTTAGTGTTTGTTATCGTTAAACTGCTGTTCAAACTCTTTGAAGGGCTCTTCCAAAAACTTGCGGATAAGTGGTTGATGACGCAAGCTGTAAATAGCGTGCTCGGTGCGCTCGTGGGATTAGTAAAAGGGTTCTTGTTTTTGTGCATTATCATTGCAATCGTATCCCTGCTTCCGATTGAAGGAATAGCCGATTTCTTTAACGGATCGCTTCTGTTGAAAGAAATTTATAACAACAACCCCTTGAACTTGCTCCTTGCCCAACTTATGGCAAGTTAAACCGTACATAAAACATAGGAAAAAACGCCGAAAATAAGGGTAAAAACGCCCGTTTTCGGCGTTTTTTTACTCAAAAAATGCAAGGATGTGGAAAATGTGGATAACTATTCGCATTTCCTATTAATTTTTCCCAAAAATCATATTGAACAATGCAAAAAATACAAATATAAGTATTGAAAAATAGTCTAAAAAAGGGGGGTTTGTGGACAAAACACGGTTTTCCACCTGCCTACATTGAAAAATGTGGATAACTTTTCACATAAATCGATCATTTTATGAAAACTTCTGTGGAAAACCCCACAAAAAAGGTAAAAACGCTTAAAAATGTGGATAAGTTTTCCACAAACGGGTTTTTAAAGAAAGAGAAAACGAGTGGATAACTGTGGAGAACTGAGCGGATTTTTAAGAAAAAGAGATAAAAAAGTCGAAAAATGTCATAAAAAAACATAACAAAATGATCTTTTCATCATTTATCCACAGCCGAAAAAGAGTGCATAAACGAATAAAGAGTTGTATTTTTGTATAAAAGGTGTGGAAAATGTGGATAACTCGTTCAATAGTGGCGTAGACTATTGAAAAAAGCGGCTTTTTCCCTTGAAAAACCTAGCGATTTAGTTTTGTAAAATAGTATTTACGAAAAGTTCGACAAAAAGTAAAGTGTCAATCAAGTGAAATGTTCCGTTTTTTTAAGGGAAACGCTTGAAAAAAGCGGTATTATGTGGTAAAATAACGGAGTGGTGTTCTCAAATCCTACGCGCGCACGTTTGAAAACGCGCGCGAGCGGGTACAAGTAATAAAGAAGATGTATTGCGGGGCGCAAGCGCGTGCCGTGAAAGGAGAATCATTTTGAAAAAAAGCAGTAAAACCATACTTTGGATAGTGCTTGCCGTAGTGGGTGTTGCGCTCTTGTTCTTTATGTTTTCAGACGTGATTTTTAAAGGCAAGGAAATTAGCGTAAGCGAGTTCTACGTGGCTTGCAACAAAGGCGAAGTAGTTGAAATTTTCGCCAACCCCTATAACGTGGAAGGGGTGCTCAAAGACGGAACGAAGTTCGTGGTGGAAGGTGCGCCGTCTATCCATTCGTACGAAGATTTCCGTTTGTTCGTTTCCGATTGTAATATCAATTTAGAAACGGTAAAAATTGAACTTTCCGATCCGAACGCAGGTAGCGTTTGGTCTTCGATTATGCCCTTCCTTGGCGTTGTGCTCGTATCGGTATTGTTCTTCTTCTTAATGCGCTCGTCAATGGGTGGTGGAAGCAAGGCAATGAATATCGGCAAGAGCAAAGCGCACGTGCAAGGCAACACCAAAGTTCGTTTTTCCGACGTAGCGGGTGCCGAAGAAGAAAAGGAAGAACTCCAAGAAGTGGTAGAATTCTTAAAGAGCCCGAAAAAGTTTCACGACCTCGGTGCGAAAATCCCTCGCGGTATTTTGCTCGTAGGCCCTCCGGGCACGGGGAAAACGCTCTTTGCGAAAGCCGTTGCCGGTGAAGCAGGCGTGCCCTTCTTCTCCGTTTCGGGTTCGGATTTCGTGGAAATGTACGTGGGTGTTGGTGCATCTCGTGTGCGTGACTTGTTCGACGTGGCGAAGAAAAACCAGCCTTGCATTATCTTTATCGACGAAATCGACGCCGTTGGCCGTAGACGTGGCGCAGGGCTTGGTGGCGGTCACGACGAGCGCGAACAAACCTTGAACCAAATTCTTGTGGCGATGGACGGCTTTGAAACGACGGACGGCATCATCATTATGGCGGCAACCAACCGTGCCGATATTCTTGATCCGGCGTTGCTCCGTCCTGGTCGTTTCGATAGACAAATTAACGTAAACTTACCCGACGTGAAGGGCAGAGAACAAATCTTGAAAGTGCATGCGCGGAATAAACCGATGGCGCCGGACGTAAACTTTAAAACGGTGGCGCGGATAACGGCGGGATTTTCGGGTGCGGAACTTGCGAACCTTTTAAACGAAGCGGCGATCCTTGCCGCTCGTGCAGGTAAGAAACTTATCGGCAATTTAGAGTTGTACGACGGGATCAATAAAGTATTGATGGGGCCGCAAAAGAAGAGCCGCGTAGTTACGGAATCGGATAAGCGTTGCACCGCTTACCACGAAGCCGGTCACGCCGTGCTTGCATGCCTTTGCGAACATTGCGATCCCGTGCACGAAGTGTCGATTATCCCTCGCGGTAGAGCGGCGGGCTATACTATGACGCGCCCGGAAACGGACGATAACGACGTTTCTTATAATAAGTTGGTGGATACGATTTGTATGTCGCTCGGCGGCAGAGTTGCGGAAGAACTCGTAATTCAGGACGTGACGACGGGGGCAAGTGCTGATCTTCAACACGTTTCGGAAATTGCACGCCGCATGATTACGCAATGGGGTATGAGTGAAAAACTTGGACTCGTGGCATACGATTCCGATCAACCGGTGTTTATGGGGATGGACTATGGCAATCAAAGCCGTACCTATTCGCAAGAAACGGCGGCAACCATTGATAATGAAATCCGTAGAATTATCGCTTCTGC
>JAFTHR010000012.1 GCA_017457345.1 Clostridia bacterium
AAGAAGGCAAAAAAGCAACGTTTGCTCTTCTTGGCAAAGCAGGCTACGACGCAAAGAAAGCGGAACTCGATTCCTTACCTGAAAAAGAAGCCGCTTGCATCATCTAAAACGTATTACCGCCCGTTTTTCACGGGCGGTAATTTTTGCAATGAAAAATCCAGCCGAAACAGGCTGGATTTTTCGTTATTTCATTAAATGTTTTCGCCAACTTTGCTTTTTCCAGCGTACCAGGTACAAGATTCCGCGGAAAAGTTCGTCAATCGCAAAGGCAATCCACATACCGTATAAATCCCAACCGAAGACTATCACAAAGAGCGCCGAAAGCCCGATACTGCACCCCCAACAGGAGAGAATAGAAACAATCGTTGTAAAACGAACGTCCCCCGCGGCGTTTAAGCCGAATTGACCAAGATGGTTCATCCCACGCCCGATTTCCACGAACAAGTCTATGATAAAGATCACGGTAGCATACGCCGCAACCTCTTCGTCTGCCGCGTAGAACCAAACGAGCAATTTCTTGCCGAGAGCAATCGTGATCAAAGATAGTAGCGCGTTGCAAAGCAATACGATCCGCAGGTTTTGCCGATGCATTTTATCTGCCTGTTCAAGTTCGTTCATGCCGCAAAGTCTGCCTATTATAATGGCGTTTGCCTGCCCTATCGCGTAGCCGAAAATATACACGAAATACACCACTTGCGATAGGTAGTTTTTTGCCAAATAGGCACTCGGCGTTAAACTCAAACAGATCATTGCCGCTACCGTTTGGGATATGTTATAAGAAATGGAAGAAACGGAAGCAGGTGCACCGATTGAAAAAATCTTTTTCAACCATTCACCGCTCCAATGCAAGCAAGCACCGATCTTTTTATGTATAAAGAAAGCAAACGCAATAAGTACGTACACAAGGGCGGCAATCATAGGCACTAAGCCGAGCGCCATTGCGCCGTGTTCTTGCGGCACTTTTAATACGTACACGATAATCGCCGTACCCGCCGCGGACACGATATTTAAACATAAACTGCACACAAAGCCTTGCGCCGTATGCCCGTAGCACCGAAGGGAGGTAATGAGCACGTTCCCCACGATTTGTATAATCATTGCGAATACACGAATTCGAAGATAGGTTATTGCGTACGACAAATAGGGTGCGTAATCGGGTTTATCCATCCCCATAAACACTAACAACGGTTTTGCAAGAACACATTGCACTATGGAAAGGATAACGGCAAGAATTACGCTCATCCATAGCGATACGCCAACGATCTTTTTACAATTCTCTTGATGTTTTCTGCCGATTTCAATGCTAAGAAGAATAGAAAGACCCGCGGTTATAATGGCAAGCACCATGCCAAATAGCGAAACCACAGAAGATGCAACCGATATGGGAATCACGAACATACCGCCGTGATATCGAGTTGCCATTATGGTTTGCACCATACCGATTAAATGTCCGGAAATACTTTCAAAAAATAGCGGAAAGGTAAGCGCAAATAGCGACAAACGGTTTTCGCCTTCACCAAGCGTAAACAACTTTTTATCTATAAATTTTTTCACGGGCACGCCTCCCTTTGTGATCCTTGTCTATTATATCACTTTCGATTTTCGTTTGCAATCACTTTGCCCTAAAAAAACAACCTATTTTTTTCTAAATCGGTTATAAAAAAACGGTGCAAGGGGAATACTTTTAATGGAACGGAAACAGGCTTTTTTACATATACTACAGTAAGGGAGTTTGTTCGGTTTTCCAAAAGAGGTGTTAGTGATGAACGTAAAACGCGGTGAACTGTATTATGCCGATTTATCCCCCGTAGTCGGGAGTGAACAAGGGGGAATCCGCCCCGTACTCGTTGTGCAAAACGACGTTGGAAATAAATACTCCCCCACCATTATTGCCGCCGCCGTAACGAGCAAAATCAATAAGGCAAAATTGCCCACGCATATAGAACTCCCTTCCGCTTACGGGCTAGCCAAAGATAGCGTGATTCTGCTCGAACAAATCCGCACGCTTGATAAGCGTAGGCTCAAAGAACGAATCGGTGTGTTGCCCCCTGCCACAATGTCACGCGTGGATAGAGCCATTTTAATCAGTTTGGGATTTCCCGTTTAAAAGAAAGCCGCAAAACGAACGCGGCTTTCTTTCATTTTTGCCTTTTTTTGTGAAAAAACGATAAATTATTACACACGCGCGCGTGTTATTATAAGGAAAATAATCCAAGGAGATAACCTTATGTTCACGCGAAAAACGGCCATCCCTTCTACTCTAATTTATTTCTTTTCCGCCTTTGCCTTGCTCCTTTTACACGCCATCGGCAACCACGGCGAGCCGTTTGGGCTTGCCCTTTTTTATGCGCTCGGCGTAAGCGGCGCAAACCCTTTTTTGATTGCCGTATTTTACGCCGCTTCTTCTCTTATCTCTCTCCACCCCGTTCTCTTCTTTCTCTATTTAGGACAAGCAGGACTTTTATGCCTTGCCTTTTTATTTGAGCGAAGATTTCAAGATAAAGCGTTTTTTAAACTTGGCGCACTCTCCTTTCTCACCCTGTTTATTTGCCTCGTTTCATTCGTGGTGTTTTCTCCTTTCACTCCCTATCCTATCCCCTTTGCTTTTTTACGCGACGGATACTTGCAAAAAACGGTGATTGCCGCGCTCGTTTTTTTGCTCTCCGCCACGTTTACCGTTTGTATCAAAGCACTTTGTTTTAAACTCCTAAAATGCCGCTTACGCGACGACGAGCGGATTTATTGTTGTTTCCTATTCGTACTGCTTGGCGTGGGCTTTTGCCGCTTTTTCGGCGAGACTGCATACTTTGGCTTTTCACTCTTTTTTCTCCTTCTCTTTTCTTGCGTGACAAAGGATGCTTCCGCTCTTTTCTTTGCATTCGTTGCATCCCTGCCCCCCTTTCTCGTGTTTTCCACGTCTTTAGAGCGGTTCTTTTTATACGGCGTTGTTATCGCCTTTTTTATGAAATCCGGCAGACTTGCCGCCGCAATTGCTTGCCTTGCAACGTTCTTTATCCTAGGGTATTTTGAAGGTATTTACGGCTATCCTGCCGTGGCGCTCACGCAAGAGATCTTATCCGCGCTACTGCCCTGTTTGTTGTTCGTATTTTGCCCTTCACTCCTTATTAGAAAACTTGAAAACGAACTTACTTTCTATCGAGAAAAACACCTTTCCAGGATCGCCATCAACCGAAACCGTGCGGTTATCGGGGAACGGCTATTTGAAATATCGAGCGTGTTTAGAGAAATCCAAACCACCTTTACCGCTCTAAACGAAAGTAGCGCGGAAGACAACGCCAAATCGTTCATTCTTTCTAGCGTGATGGAAACGTTATGCAAACAATGCCCCACGTATCCCCTTTGTCAAAAGAAAAACGTGCGAACGCCTTTGGCTAGTTTAATAGACGTTGGTTGCGTGAAAGGAAAAACAAACTTAATGGATATCCCCGCCGCTCTTGCAGACGTTTGTACCCGCCAAACGGAACTTCTAAACGCCGTCAATCGACAAATCGTGGATTATAGAAGATATATGCTGGAATCGGAAAACGCTACGAACGGTAGAAATCTACTTGCAGGCCAAGCACTCGGCGTGAGCGAAGTACTTAAAAACATTGCCCTAGAACAGAGTGAGCCCTTAAAAATATATCAAGAGCAAGAAAAAGACCTAACCGTTGCCCTATTGAAAGCCGGCGTAGTTTGCTTGGAAATGCTAATTGCAGAAAACGGCGGAGAGCCGTCGGTTTCCCTTGTATGTTATGGAGAAACGAACGTAAAAACGATTGCAGACGTGATTAGCGAATCCCTTAAAACGCCTATGATTATCTCCGAAAAACTAACTCTTTCCAAAGAAAAGTTTTGCTATATTTTCCACCGCCGCCCGAAATACGACGCCGCTTTCGGCATTGCTACCCGCACAAAAAGCGGAGAGCGGGCAAGCGGAGACACTTACTCGGTAATAAAAATTGATGAACGAAGATTTTTAGTTGCCCTTTCGGACGGCATGGGAAGCGGCGAATACGCCCATAAAGTTTCCGAAAGCACCGTCTCTCTACTTGAAAGTTTTTACCGCGCGAAAATGCCGAGCGCGCTCGTACTAAACACCGTGAACAAACTACTCTCGTTCAACCGCGAAGAATCCTTTGCTTGCGTGGATATCGCCGTTGTCAATCTCGACGACGGGGAAACGGACGTGATAAAAATCGGCTCACCTATGGGCTTTATCCTTTCTTCTAACGCAATGAAAATTCTAGAAGGCTCTTCCCTTCCACTTGGGATTTTGGATAGTTTGCGCCCCGCCACTTCCGCTTATACTTTACGGGCAGGCGACGTGCTACTGTTTTTAAGCGACGGCATTACACAAGCCTTTCCTTCCACCGTGGATTTATACGAACTGTTAAAAGGCGTGCCTATCTCCAACCCCCAACAACTTGCCGATCACCTGCTTGATACGGCGCTAGAATTGTACGGCGGAGAAGCAAAAGACGATATGACGGTACTTGCCGTTCGATTGTTCCAAGCAACGGCGTAAAAAAAAGCCACTCTCTACGAGAGTGACTTTTTCTTTTTTATTAAATTAGTCTTGACGTTTTGCCGCTGCAATCCACTTTTCTTTGAGTTTTCTTGCATAAGCAACTCTATCGCTAATTTCTTGCGGTTCGCTCGGCTCTTCCACCACAGGCGCAGGTGCAACCACAGGCACTTCTACGGGCGCGGGAGCGGGAGCAGGTTCAGCCACAGGCGCAGGTGCGGGTGCGAGTGCAGGCGCAACTTCCGGTTGAACAGGACCTTCTACCACGTTCATCGGCTCTTGTTGAGGTTGAGCGGGTGCAGGTACGTTCACCGTCTTCACCAAAGGCATAACCATAATCGGCGTACCGTCAGGCTGCATAAATACAGCCGGAGCGTTAAGACATTGAACGGGCAAAGTGTAAACTGCTTGTGCTTGTTCTTGCACTTGTGCTTGTTCTTGTGCAGGTTCTTCGTCCGGTTCTTCGGGAATGATAACGGGTTCTTCGTAGTTCTTGCGAACGTTCGGAAGTTTACGCATACATACTTCTAACAAGAATGCCGCGAACGCTACAACCCCTAAGTATACCATATTCAAAGTAGGAACAACGGTGATCGCTTCGCCAAACCACGTGGTAGAACCAAGCGCATAACTTGCAAAGGTATAAAGCGCTGCAATCAGGAACACGAAGAAGGCGCAAACGCGGAAGTTCTTCATCCCCTTTGCTTTCACACCGTCGCGGTGGAATTCCGTGGTGTTCGTGGTGTGTTTCACCATTGCAAAGATGAATACGAGCATAAGGATTTGCACAGCGGGGAACACAATCGTAAGGA
This sequence comes from Clostridia bacterium, assembly GCA_017457345.1. Lineage (GTDB taxonomy): Bacteria > Bacillota > Clostridia > Christensenellales > Borkfalkiaceae > Scatosoma. The sequence goes on from JAFTHR010000012.1 coordinate 5,341, forward strand.
TAAACGCTTCTTTATTTGCAGCAAGGTCTTGGAACAACGTGGAAAGGTAAGATTCACCCGCCAACACGTAAAGGTTCGAAAGAAGGCTCACTTCTGCAAAGAAATGAAGGATTACGCTAACGAACAGGAATTGTGCAAGATTGCGCATAAAGGGCGCGAATCTACCGTATTTGCGTTCGCATTTGATGGGGTTTTTAACGTTGACGAACAAACTCGTTTTCGCGCCAACGATACCACCCCAGAAATGGATGATAAAGCCAACGAGCAACGCGATATAGAAGAGCCCCGTGTATTGCGCGCCCGATAAAATTTTGAGCAAGAACGCAACGAAGATAATCATAAAGAAGGTACAAGAGAACACTTTCCCCATTTTTTGCATGGTATCTTCGTTTCTGTTATATCCGCTCTTTTCACTCGGTTTTTTGCGATAAAGTCTATGTAATTTACAGAACGAGCGAATTAAGTTGATTACCGCTACCAAGAGCAACAACGAATATAAAACCGTGGGCACTAATACGGAAAGGGTGTAGAGCAACTCACCGGAGAAATACTTTACGTCTAAAAAGCCTTTCCAGAAATTTGCCACCCACATAGAACCGGTCACGCCGCCGTATACAAGGGGGAAGAAACAAGCCGCACCGAGGATGAGCGTACCAAGGAAATAAAGCACACCTACAAACTCTGCTTTGCGGCGGTTTTTACCGAGTACCTTTAAAGTTTGTTTATCTTCACAAATCTTCATGCCGTCACCTCCGCTTCACTCGTAATGAAACTTTGCAAGGATGCGGGAAGTTCCACTCTCGTGTTATTCAAGTTGGAATATACAAGGGTTTCGTTGCTATTCATCTTCGTGTAGATGCTAGAAGAATAACCTTCACCCGAATCTTGCGTTTGCATTACCATATGGGATTGAGCAAAGAAGGCAGGACGTCTACCCGGCTTAAACCCATAGCGCTCCGTAAGTTCGCTAACGTTATTTTCTTCTAAGAATTCTTGAGAGTATTGCGGAACGTACGTAAATTCTGCGTCGATTACGCTAAATTCAAGTTGTTCGGTGAGAAGCGGCAAGAAAGATGCAGCTACTTGATCGCCCGAAATGTATACGTTCGTAAACAAATCTTCTTCCGAAAGAATTTCAACGCTATCTTTTTGCCATTCCGCCGAATCAAGCAACATCATATCGGACGCCGATTCACCGTAGAACGTGTTTACGCGTTTATACCACTCACCCGTTTCTTTCACGAGATATCTTTCGCTAACGTAATTCGTCAAGGTCGTATCTTCAATGAGCGTGACGTTGGTCTTTTCGTATGTATAATCGTTATTCACACGGAACACGCCGTTTGCTTTAATCACCGTTGAAACCACTTCTTGCTCGGAAACGTCTCCAAGCGTGATCGCCACATCTGCCAAAACGGTTGCCGTAAGCGAATACTCCATAGTGTACGAAGCGTACGTTGCACCTTCCGTAGAACCACTATACGTAGCCGCCGTTTCCATTAACAATTTCTTGGTTTCCGTTTCCGCAGTATCTAACGCATCTTGATTAAAACGCGATAAAATTGCGTTCCCCGTAGACGAACCGATTACGCCGTTTACGCATTTATACGTACCGAAACCAACCGTCCCAAGGCACAAGGATACCGCCAAGATCCAACCGATCGTTCCGGCAACTCTTCCCTTTCCTTTCTTTTTCATAGTTTCCTCCCGTTTGCATTTTCTAATTAACAAACCTATGAATGTTATTATACACCCTTTTTCTCGCTTTGTCAATATATTCTTTAATATATTGTGAGACTTTTTTTATTTCGTTTAATGAACTTCCACCTGGCAACACTTCATTGTGGCAATCGCACTTTCGTGGTTTTGCTTACTAGTCCCTGCACAACAAGCCGAATCCACCTTCACCGTGGCGTTCGGGCAATAGGCTTTTGCCATCACGGCGTTCGATACAACGCAAATGTCCGTACATACGCCCACGAACTCAATCTCGCCGTATTCGCCAGAGCGCAAGTATTCGGCAAGTTCTAAACTCCCAAACGTGGGTTTATCGAACACTTTTTCTCCGTTATAAAGCCCTTCGGCGATCTGCCAACCGAACGTATCTTTTACACAATGCACCACGGGCAAACGCTTGCCTTCTTGCGTGGTAAGGTAATTTTCTTGGTGCGTATCACGCGTGAATACCACTTCTACACCCGCTTTTTTCGCCACCGCAATTTTTTGGCGCACGGGATCGTACGTAGCCGCGCAATCCGCACTCCCCAACGTACCCGTTAAGAAATCGTTTTGCATATCTACGACCACTAAAATTTTTTTCATTTCGTCTCCTTTTTAGGGCCAAATTCTTTTTCGTATTGCGCAATGCACTTTTGAATGATCTCTACCGCCTCGTCGCGATGGCAAATCTCACGAACGGTCGTTTGCTTGTGCTCTAAGGACTTATACACTTCAAAGAAGTGCATCATCTCGTCGAACACGTGTTTGGGAAGTTCGTGCACGTCGTAATAATCGTTGTAGGCGGGATCGCCGTAAGGAATAGCAATAATCTTCTCGTCTAAAGAGCCGCTATCCACCATTTTAATTACGCCGATGGGATAGCAGGTAACGAGCGTCATAGGATAGATCGTTTCGCCGCCCAAAACGAGCACGTCCAGCGGGTCTCCGTCTTCGGCGAGGGTACGGGGAATAAACCCGTAGTTTGCGGGATACACGGTGGAAGTAAACAATACTCTATCCAACTTTAAAAGACCGGTTTCTTTATCTAATTCGTATTTTGCTTTGCACCCTTTAGGGATTTCAATGAGCGCCTCGAACTTTTTAGAAGTGATGCGTTCGGGGGAAATATCGTGCCAAATGTTCATAATCGTACTCCTTTCGTGTGAGCAAAAAATGCCACCACGCCCTATATTTTAGCACATTTTCCGCGCATACGCAAGCGCGCGAGGGGCTTAATTTTCTCGATTTTCATCTTTTTTAAAAAAAAGAAAAAAACATTTTAATTTTTGTAGGCAAAAATCTTTGACAACCGTTAAAAAATATGCTATATTATTAAAGCATTTCAATAGCAACCAACCGTGAGCACGCAGAAGTACCCAAGAGGCTCAAGGGGCTCCCCTGCTAAGGGAGTAGTATGGGAAACCGTAGCGAGGGTTCGAATCCCTCCTTCTGCGCCAAAAACACAAAGATGGATTTTCTGTCTTTGTGTTTTTTTGTACTCCGAAACCAAGGAGGGATTCGATGGTTGGAGCCGTTTTGCGCGAGCAAAACGCTTTGCCACGAATTGTGGTTTTACGAAAAAGACGACGGCAAAGGACGCCATTGATAATGGCGGAGCGGGGCGCGCCGCTAAAGGCGAGAATCCCTCCTTCTGCGCCAAAAACACAAAGATGGATTTTCTATCTTTGTGTTTTTTTATACCCCGAACCCAGAGCGTGACCGAGCGCAAGGATAGCCGCACCTTGCGCGAGAAGAGCCGTTTTGCTTTGCAAAAAACCCGACTTATTCAGCCGGGTTTTTCTTATTCTTTCAATACTTTTAACACTTCGCTTACCGATTGTAAAACGTAGGTCGGTTCAATTTCGCTCTTTTCCACGTCTTCAATTTTCACTTCCCCACTCAGCACGCAAACGGTATCCACCCCAGCGTTTACCCCCGAAGCAATATCGGTGTAAAGACGATCGCCAAACACCACCGTTTGTTCTTTGCTCGCACCGAATTTTTCCATGAGCACTTCTATCATAGTAGGTTGCGGTTTACCGATAAACTGCGGCGTTCTACCCGTGGCGTGCGCGTAGCCTTCGCACATTGATCCACAGTCTGGAACGTAGCCGAAAGATACGGGATACACGAGGTCTGGATTCGCCGCAAAGTAAGGAATATCTTGCCCGAGCATACGGCAAGTTTTTCTCATTTTGTAGGCGGTGATCTCCGAATCGTACCCCACCAAAATCGCCGCTGCTTTTTCGGTATAACGCGGCGTTACGTTCAACCCACCGCGGCGCAACTCTGCCAAAAACGAACGCGTGCCTTGGCAATAAATCAGCGCTTTCCCAAACTCTTTTTTCAAAACGTATGCACTCGCTTGCGCCGAAGTGAAAAACTCCTCGTCGCTTGCGCATATCCCCATACGAGCAAGTTTTTTCACGTAATCTCGCACCGAAAGCGACGAATTGTTGCTAATAAACGCATACCTGCCGCCTTGTTTTTTAATTTCCATTAAAAGATCAACCACACCTTCGAACAATTTTCCTTCGATATAAATCGTTCCGTCCATATCGAATAAAATGAGTTTTTTCTCTTTCAATGGCAAAATGCGTTTTCCGTAATAATCTATGATCTTCTCAACCTATCGTTGCCGTTGCAACCAAATCCACCCCTTCGGCAATTTCTTTTACGAGCGTTTGCCCAACCAAAACGGGCGTTTTCACACGCACCGCGTTAATCTTTTCCATCACGGCAAAAATTTCGTCCTTCAACACACCGCCACTCGTTTTTACGGGCACGAGTTTTCCGTTTTCGGCACGGACGGTCGTGGTCACAATCCGCTTAGGCGCAATCACTTCTTCCTGTGCGTACTTATATCCGCGCGGACAGGAATTGCCTTTTATCGATTGAATTGCACCGTTTTCAATTGCCACTTCTATCTCGCAACCCACAGGGCATTCTACGCAAACTAATCGTTTTATTTCCATTTTATTTCTCCAACGAAACGGTGATCTCTTTCACCGCTTTTTTAATTTGTTCTTCCGTTAAAATAAACGTTTCCATTTCCCCAGGCGCAACCACCCGTTTCTTTCTGCGGGCGATTTCTTCTTCCCCGCACCTTACCACGATAGAACAATTTTCGGCACGCTCGCGAACACGGAAAAACAACTTTATTTTCCCTTGCGCTCGTTTATCGATTTTTTGGGGCAATACGTACGAAACGCCGCCACCGTTCACGCAATCAATCGGCTCTTTTTCGCTCTCGCCGAAACGAACGTATTCCGCCGCCGCCTTTCCTGCAATCTCCGCTTCTTCGGAGACGAAATCCACCAAATCGTGTACCTGCAACACGTTCCCGCACGCAAACACACCGCTTACGAGCGTTTCGCGGTTTTGATACACAATCGCGCCTTTGGTAAGCGGAGATAACGGCACACCCGCACTTTTGGAGAGTTCGTTTTCGGGGATTAACCCTACCGAGAACAACACCGTATCGCATTCAAAACGCTTTTCCGTGCCTGCAATCGGTTTGCGATTTTCGTCCACTTCTGCCGCGACGATCGCCGAAACGCGCTCCTCCCCTTCAATTTTCACAATCGTATGGTTAAGATAAAGGGGAATTCCAAAATCTTCCAAGCATTGCACAACGTTGCGTTTTAACCCGCTAGAATACGGCATAATGTCAAACACGGCGAGAACTTTTGCGCCTTCAAGCGTCATACGGCGCGCCATAATCAAGCCGATATCCCCCGAGCCTAAAATTACCACTTTTTGCCCGGGCATATACCCTTTGATATTCACGAACTTTTGCGCCGCACCTGCCGAGAATAAGCCCGCAGGACGAGTTCCCGCGATATTGAGCGCACCTTTGCTGCGTTCTCTGCAACCCATTGCCAAAATCACCGCTTTGGCTTGCACGGAAAACTCACCGTTTTCGGCGTTCAATGCCACCACCGTTTTTTCAGGGGACACCGAAAGCACCGTTGTGCCCGTAAGCACTTCTATTTCACGCTTTTTAAGTTCCGCGATAAAGCGCTCGGCGTATTCGGGCCCCGAAAGACTTTCCTTAAAACGAGCAAGCCCAAACCCGTTGTGAATACATTGATTTAAAATCCCACCTAAGCCTTCTTCTCGCTCCAACACAAGCACGCTCTTTGCGCCGTTATCATACGCCGCAATCGCCGCCGCAAGCCCGGCAGGACCACCGCCGATTACCACGATTTCATAAGAGTTTTTCATTTCGTTCTCCCCCTTATGATATAGGAATTTTTGCCTTTCTTTGTCACTTCTTCTAAGGCTACGCCACGCTCTTGCGCGATAATCTCCATCACTTGCGACTGGCAAAAACCGCCTTGGCATCTACCCATCCCCGCACGCGTTCTGCGCTTGACGGCATCCGTATCTAACGCAGGCGGATTCTCCCGCACCGCGCGGCGAATTTCACCTTCCGTAATCCCTTCGCAACGGCATACGATCTTACCGTAAGAAGGGTCTTTTTTTATGAGTTCGTTCTTTTCTTCCCGCGATAAATCTTTAAAGAAATAATCGGCTTTTCGATAGGGAGAAAAGTTTTTGTTTTTCTCTAATTTTAAGCGCGTGGAAAGCAAATTTTTTACCACGTGTTCCGCAATCGCGGGCGCGGCGGTAAGCCCAGGAGATTCAATCCCCGCACAATGGAAAACCCCTTCCGTTCTTTCGCTTTCACGCAAGATAAAATCGTGCTCCGCAGCGTATGCGCGCGTTCCCGCAAACGAAGTGATGGTATTGAAAAAAGGTACGTTTTTGCACATTTTTCGTGCTTTTTCCATAACCGTTTCAATCCCTGCCCCGCTCGTTTCCGTGTTTCCGTCGTCTACTTCTTCCGCCGTTGGACCAAGCAAAACGTTGCCGTCTACGGTAGGGGAAATTAAGATCCCTTTGCCCTTTTCCGTAGGCGCAAAAAATAGCGTATGCTTTACGAACCCACCGCTTTCACGATCGAGCAAAATGTATTCCCCTTTTCGCCCGTTCACGTTAATTTCGTCGCCAACCATTGCGGCAATCTCACCGCTTTTTATCCCTGCGCAGTTCACAAGCGTTTTACCTTGCAAGGCTCGTCCGTCCTTGGCGGAAACGGTGAGCCCGTTTTCCGTTTTTTCTATCTTTTCCACTTCAAATAAAAGATGTAAATCGGCACCGTTATCCATAGCGTTTCCTACGGCGGCAACGGTCAACGAGTACGGGCAAACGATACCGCCCGTAGGCGCATACAACGCCGCCACCGCTTCGCTAGATATGTTTTCTTCCATACGGTGCAACTCTTCGCGATCGAGTATCCGCAATCCCGAAACACCGTTTTTCTCTCCACGCTCTTTAAGCGTTTGCAATGCGCTGCATTCTTCTTCTGAAAAAGCCACCACGAGCGAGCCTATATTGCTATATTTCACGCCAAGTTCTTGCGCCACCTTTTCCATCATGCGGTTGCCGAGCAAATTGAACTTTGCTTTTTGCGTGCCGGTTTTTGCGTCGTACCCCGCGTGCACGATCCCGCTGTTTGCCTTGCTCTGCCCCATACACACGTCGTTTGCCTTTTCCACCAAGCAAACGCGCAAATTATATTTGGTCAACTCACGCAATATCAAACCGCCGATTACACCGCCGCCGACAACAATAACGTCGTACATAGTCTCCCTCCTTGCATCCTTTTCCTACATTATAATACATTTTTTGCAAATTTGCAATTTATTCTTGTAATTTTCTTCCTTATTTCGCATATCCGCGCGCTTTTAACGCCGCACACACCCGCTCCACCACTCGATTGCATAACTCTTCCGTTTCCGCTTCCGCCATTACGCGCACGAGCGGTTCCGTTCCGGAAACACGGACGAGCACCCGACCTTTTTCGCCGAGCATTTCTTCCATTTCTTTCACGCTGGCAAGTACTTCGCTATCTTCCACCGCCGCCTGCCGTTCTTCCACCCGTAAGTTCACCGTTTTTTGCGGGTATTTATGAAATCCCTTTGCAAGCGCCGTGAGCGAACTCTTCTTTTCGAGCGCTACTTCCATTAATTTTAGGCTCGTTAGAACGCCGTCACCCGTCGTTGCATACTTAGAAAAAATGACGTGCCCAGACTGCTCGCCACCAAGCCGCAACCCGTTCCTTTGCATATATTCGTACACGAAACGATCGCCCACCGCCGTGCGTACCGTTTCAATCCCCTCTTCTTTCAATCCGTTCACGAGCCCTAAATTGCTCATCACCGTGCCCACCACGGTGTTTTGAGAAAGTTCTCCACGTTCTTTTAAATACTTGCCGCAAATATATAAAACGTCGTCCCCGTCAATTTCTTTACCGCTCCCGTCCACGCAAAGGCACCTATCGGCGTCGCCATCAAAAGCAAACCCCACCGTGAGTTCCTTTTCCTTTACAAGCGTTTTTAAACGGTTTAAATTCTTGGAGCCGCAATCTAAATTCACGTTCAATCCGTTCGGCTCGGCGGCAATTACGTAAGTCGTTGCACCCAGCGCGTCGAATACCGATTTGGCAATTTGCCACGCCGCGCCGTTTGCACAGTCTAGCCCTATTTTAAGCCCTTTAAAGGAGTGCTTTCCTAAAGAAATCAAGTACCCCACGTACCGATTTCGCCCTTCTGCATAGTCGATTGATCTACCGATATTTTCGCCCGTGGCGTACGGTAATTCCTTCCATGCCTGCCCGAAAACGCATAATTTTCCGTCTAAATAGTCTTCGATTAGAGCAATCAATTCTTCTTCCGCTTTTTCCCCGTAACGGTTAACGATTTTAATGCCGTTATCCCGAAACGGATTATGGCTTGCGGAGATCATAATACCGCAATCAAAGCCGTCCGTTCTCGCCACGTACGAAACGGAAGGGGTTGTGGTCACGTGCAACAAATAGGCATCCGCTCCCGAAGCGGTTAAGCCTGCCGCCAACGCGTATTCAAACATATAACTAGAACGCCGCGTATCCTTGCCGATCGTCACTTTCGCTCGCTCCGCTTGCCCGTGTCAGCGCTTGGATTCATTGTAATACCACCCTCAAAACCTGCCGATTTGAAAGGCGTGATCGACCGTTAAAACCTTGTTTGCTTCCCCGCGAAACCCGTCGGTTCCAAAATATCTACCCATTAACGAATCTCCTTTTTAATTCTCTCTCCACCCGTTTTCACAATGACGTTTTCCCCTACTTCGCCGCGCACTAGCGTTAGCGGATACACCACCGCGCCACGCCCTATCACCGTTCCCGGGCAAAGCACGCTATTGCAGCCGATCTCAGCATAATCTCCCACGAACGCGCCCACCTTTTTCCTGCCCGTTTCTACTTTCTCACTCTCGCCTTTTATGCAAACGAGCGATTTATCCGATTTCACGTTCGAAGTAATTGCTCCAGCGCCAAAATGTGCTTTATACCCTAAAACGCTATCCCCGATATAGTTATAATGGGGCACTTGCACACCGTTGAAAAGCACCGCGTTCTTAATTTCCGTGGAGTTGCCCACCACACAGTTCTCCCCCACGATTACCCCACCGCGCAAAAACGCCCCGCAACGAATTTCCGCACCGGCGCAAATCACGCACGGCGGTAAAATGACGGCGCTATTTGAAACGGAGGCGCTTTTGTGCACCGCAACGCCTTCTTCTCGTTTTTCATATTCTGCCGCGGGCAATTTCAATACCAAATCGTGCACGTAATCTTTTAGCCCCCCTAAAATCTCGTGCGGGAAGGTAAACTTTTCTATATACTCTTTTGCAACGCTTTGCTTTAAGTCAAACAAACGCGAAATTCTCATCTATTCTTCTCCTTTTACAAAAAAACTCACGCTCTTATTGTATGTAAGAGTGCGCTAGAGCGTGCCACACTTGCGTGTGCGCGCGCCAAGATATATAGAAAAATTGATTTTTTCACTTAAAAAACACACTTGAAAGAAGATTATCGGTTGATTTTTTCTTGCAAATATGCTATACTTTAAAAGTATTAATTTAAAATCGGTTATTGTGCCGTTTTTTAGAAGGACGAAACCGAAAATCAACGCCAACATTTCCCTTTTAGGAGGAAGATAGAACCATGAGAAAACTGCTCGGATTTTTATTCGGTGCAACAATGATTGCCAGCGCCGCCTTCGGCGCGGTCGCTTGCGAGGAAGAAAGCGATCTCGTTAACTACGAAGTTAACGTGAAAACGAGAGGGGGCGCGCCCGTCTCGTCCATTCAAGTGCAGGCGTATCAAAGCGATTCGCTTCTCCAAACCAAAACGACGGATGCGAGCGGCAAAGTTGTTTTCGAACTGGAACAAGGCACGTACGACATTAAAGTTGTAAACCTGCCTCAAGGCTATTCGGATATTAGCGGCGCGGAATATCAAACCTCTACAAGTTCCACTTCGCTCGACTATTATCTTAATACCTCTATTATTAAGAGTGATCCACCTGCCGGTAAAAAATACAAGGTTGGCGATATTGCTTACGATTTCTCCGTGACGACGGACGACGGTAGCGTTTGCACGTTATCCGAAGTTCTCGAAGAGAAAAAAGCAGTTGTGTTGAACTTTTGGGCTACTTGGTGTACGTACTGTATTCAAGAATTCCCTGCCTTGCAGGACGCGTACAACGTGTATTCGGAAAAATTAGAAGTAATCGCACTTAGCACCACAGACTCTATGCAGGAAGTACAAACCTGGAAAGGCTCTAACGGCTATTCTTTCCCGATGGGTGCCGATACGATAGGGCTTTCTTCTATGTACGTGGAAAACGGGATTCCCCTTACCGCTATTATCGATAGATACGGCGCCGTTTCGTACATCCACGAAGGGGCGGCGGACCTTGAAACTTTCCTTTCCCTTTTTGCTAAATATACCGCGGAAGATTACGCGCAAGATATCGTTATCGGCGGCAATAACGACGTCCCGAACGACGGCGTTATCGAAGCCGTTGAGCCAAACGTTTCTATGCAAGATCCCGCCACCGTTGCAAGCGCTATTAACGCGCCGGGATGCAACGTCACTTATTCGGCTCGTCCTTCTTCGTCTTACACGGAAGAAGAATATAAATACGCTTGGCCTTGGCTCGTATCCAACAACGAACTGTATCCTGCAAACGAAAAACTCCACTATTCCTTTGGGATTATCTTTATGAGTTTCCACGCCGAAGCAGGACAAACGCTCGCGTTTGATTATAACATCTGCACCGAAGATTTGTTCGACCAAGTGTTCGTGCAAATTTACGACGGCGGCTCTTACCAAAACACCTTGCTCCACGTTCTCGACGGCAATTCGAACGGCTATAAAACGCTCTATGCGTTCGCCGCCGAACGGGAAGGGAACTACACTCTTTCTATTACCTATTATCGCGATACGGAAGACGGTAAAGACGCTCCTACCGATCCCTTCGTACGATTGAAGAACGTGCGCTTAGTAGACGTGGAAGAGATTGATTCGCCCACGCAAATCAAGCGCTACGCCGCAAAAGGCGCGTACACCGAAAACGTGGGCTATGCATCCTACATCACGCCCGTACTCAACGAAACGGACGGCTACTACCACGTTGGCACGGCAGACGGGCCTTTGCTCTACGCCGATATCATCTATTCCACGCCTTGGAGTAGCGCAAGCGTATATACCTATATCTACTACGATCAATGCGTGTTCGAAGGGTTTGACTACGGCGATTTGTATAGCGAATACTGGTGGCTTTGCTCCAACTCGAATAACGAATACGTGCCTGTAAACGAAGAACTCCGTTTCTTGCTCGAATTGCTCGTGGATAACTATGGTGAAGGGCGTGAAAACGAATGGCTTGAACTTTGCTTATACTACGATCGTTATTTAATGAGCGAAGAAAGCGATCCCGTGAAAGGATTATGGTTTACTTCGGCAATCCCCGTCACCGTGAACGTACAAGACGGCGTGGGTAGCGGTTCTTGGACGGTAAACATTGAAAAACGCGTGTTGCCTCGTGGCTACAAATACGCGTTCACACCCACCACGAGCGGCGTATACGAAGTGAAATCGACGGGTACGCAAGATACGATCGGTTGGCTTATGGATGAAAACCGCGTGCAACTTGCCGAAAACGACGAACTTTTGAACCCGAGCGCAGCACAAGGTAAAAACTTCTATTTCCAATACTATTTTGAAGCAGGCAAAACCTACTACGTGGTAGTTGACCTGTTCTCCACCAACGGCGAAACGGGTGTTTGCGGGCTGGATATTATCTACGTTGCAAGTGAATACGATTTCTTCACCAACGCCGCAACCGGTCCTTATACGTACGAAGAATTAACAGGCGAAATTTACGTTCCTAACGCCATTAAAACGGTTTACGACGAAGTTTCCGATCGCTGGTATGAACTTCGTGAAGACGGAACGAAAGGTTCTAAAATCTACCTGGATTTAACCCGTGGTACTCCTCTTTTAAACACGCAATCTCTCGAACAAATCTTAAACGAATCCACCGCGTACGAGCCGGAAGAACGCGCCTTCTATTTCCACGAAACGTTGCCCGACGGCACGGACGTTTCCCGCGACTACACCGATATTATGAAACAATATCTCGCGCAGGCTAAGAGCGGCTCGATAGAAAGCGAATTGTACGGCTACGTGGAGGTAGACGCTCAACTTTACGACATCTTGAAGAAGTTTACCGCTAAATACGACGGGTTTGGCGGTCTCACCGATTCGTGGCTTATGATGTGCTACTACTATCAACATCTCGGCGCTTAAAAACAAGGAGAATTTTATGAAAAGTAAACGTTTTTTATCCCTGCTGTTATCGGTCTGCACGGCGTTTTGCACGGTAGCAACCGTTGCCGCGTGTAAAGATGACGACGGCGACGACACTCCTTCCGTTCAATACTCTCAACCGAAAGGCGGCAAAGGGGAAAAATACGATCGCTACGAAGTGGAACTTGGTACGTATAAAGTAAGTATTCCCAGCGCAACTAGCGAACTCATTTATTCGTTCGCTCCCAACAAGGTTGGCACGTACGCCGTGTATTCTTCCAATCTTGGTGCAAGCGTTAACCCCGTAGTTGCCGAATACGCCGCAAGCGAACATTACTTCAGCGAAACGCCCGAAGCACAAAACGACGATAAATCCACTTCCGACATTAATTTCTATCTAGAATTTGAAGTGTTAGAACGGTATCTCTACGGCGCGCAAGACGAGCACGGAAACCGTGTATTCAACCCCGCTTA